>JBCECW010000301.1:0-5534 GCA_039207785.1 Pseudomonas sp.
AGCCGGTGTCGGCCATGCGCCCCAGCGGCACGCCGGCAATGGCGTAGACGATGGTAAAGGCGGTGCCCACCAGGCCGAGCTGCAGGTCGCTCAGGCTCCACTCATGGCGCAGGGGTTCGATGATGATCGCGGGGATGCTGCGATCAAAGAAATTGAACAGGTTGGCGAGGAACAGCAAGAACAAAACACGCCAGGCGTTGGCCGCCTGAGTAGCACTGGACATAACGGAGTTCTCTTTTGTTGTTCTTATAAAACCGGCCGTGCCTCTACGCAAAAAACTGTAGGACAAAGCATCAGGGTGCAATCTAGAGCCTCTGCCGCCGTCTGTCTGTGAACATTCGTAAACCTTATGTAACTCGATATTGGCGCTTGGCGGCGCTGCGCTTATGGCGGTGTTGAGACCGTTTGTCATTTAGGCTTGCAGGACTAATAAGATATATCTTACGTTATATCTTAGATAACCAAGACGAGTACCAGACGATGCGAGACCACCATCACCCCCACTTCCACCCCCACCCCTTTATGCGCGAAACCGATGAATTCGAACGCCGCCCCGGCGGGCGTGGCGGGCGCGGCCCACGGGTATTTGCCCCTGGCGATCTGAAGCTGCTGCTATTGGCGTTGATCGCCGAACAGCCCAGCCATGGCTACGACCTGATCCGCCGAATCGAAGACATGTTCGAAGGTGCCTACGCGCCCAGCCCCGGGGTGATCTACCCGACCCTGACCTTCCTGGAAGAAAGCGACCTGATCACCGGCGATGCGCAAAACGGCAAGAAGCTCTACAGCGTTACTGCCCCCGGCCAAGCCTCGCTGGCCGAGCAACAGGTGGCCCTGGAAGGCCTGAAGGTACGCCTGGAAGTCAGCAAACGTTCGCTGCGCGGCCATGACCGCCCGGCGCAGATCCACGAGGCGGTGCATAACCTGCGCCACGCCCTGCAACTGCACCACGGCCAATGGAGCGAGGCGGAAATCATCCGCGTACGCGACCTGCTCAACGCCACCGCCACTGCTATCGCTGCCGGCCCTGCTGCCGCCGCAACCACCCCGGAGACTGCACAATGACCACCGCAAATCCGCTTGGCATTCACCGCGTCATGCATGAAATCAAACGTCGCCGCCTGGACGTATTGCGGGTGACCGATATCACCCCGCATATGCGCCGTATCACTGTCGGCGGGCCCGAGCTGGCAGGCTTTGTCAGCCTGGGTAGCGATGACCATATCAAGCTGTTTTTCGCCGAAACGCCCGAGCAACAGCAGGCGCTGCAGAACATGACCTTTGGCGGCGATAGCGACGGCCCGAAACCGGCCATGCGTGACTACACGCCGCGCCGCTATGACGCCGCCCTGGGTGAACTGGATATTGACTTCGTGCTGCATGGCGATGGCCCGGCGTCCACCTGGGCTGAGCAGGCCGCACCGGGGCAGCACCTCTATATAGGTGGCCCACGGGGTTCGATGATCGTGCCGGATATGTTCGACAGCTACCTGTTGATCGGCGATGAAACCGCCCTGCCCGCCATCGCCCGTCGCCTGGAAGAGTTGCCGGCCGGCCGCCAGGTATTGGCCTTGATCGAGGTGCCGAACGCCGCCGAGCAACAGGTGCTCAGCAGCGCCGCTACTGTCGAGGTGCGCTGGCTGCACCGCGAGGCCGGGCAAGATCTGCTTGGCGCAGTGAAAACCATCAGCCTGCCCGGTGGCGCGCTCTACACCTGGATCGCCACCGAGTCGACCACCTCGCGGCGCATTCGCCGTGTGCTGCTGGATGACTTTGGCGTCAATGAAGACTTCCTCAAGGCCGCCGGCTACTGGAAGCGCGACGACGCTAGCGAGGACTGACCAGCCCCTGCTCGCGCCACTGCGCCAGCCAGCCCAGGGACGCCTGGGTACTGGCGCTCGGCCGATACTCGGCGGCCAGCCAGCCGCTGTAGCCGGCCTGGCGCAATGCCGAAATGGCCGCGGCAAAATCCAGCGAAGCACTGCCCGGTTCATGACGGCCCGGGCAGTCGGCAAATTGCACATGGCCAATCTTGCCAGCCAGCGCGGCAATCGCCTGCGGCAAGTCCAGGCCCTGGCGCGCCATATGGTAGAGATCCAGCTGCGCGGCGAAATTCGGATGGTCCACCGCTTCAATCAGCGCCAGCAGGTGCTCAGGGGTATTGATCAAAAAGCCAGGCATATCCAGCGGGTTGATCGCCTCGCACAGCACCTGGATACCCAAGGGTTCAAACGCCTCGGCCGCCTTGCGCACATTCGCCACCAGGGTGGCCAGCGCCTGTTCGCGGCTGACCCCGTCGGCCAGGCGGCCCGGCAGCACATTCACATAACGCGGGCGGACCATGGCGGCGTAGGTCAGCGCCTCCTGCAACGCCGTTTCGAACTCGGCCTTGCGCGCTGGCACGGCAGCCAGGCCAGGGCCACCCGCAGCCAGATCTGGCGCCGCGATATTCAGCAGCACCAGCGGCAGGCCGGCAGCGTCCAGGGCTTCCTTGAACTGCAGCGCCGGCACCTCATAGGGGTATTGCACTTCCACTGCGGCAAACCCGGCGGCCGCAGCGGCGACAATGCGCTGCACCAGCGGCAGCTCGGTAAATAGCAGGGAGATATTGGCGACAACCTTCATCAGTGTTTCTCCCGGTACAGCTCGATCAGGGTGGCGGGGTCGCGCTCCAGGTTGCCGACGTTGCTGCCATGCAAGCGCATCAGTTGCGCGGCCAGGGCGCTGACTGGCGTGCTGGAATCATGCTCGCGGGCCAGTTTGACGGCGGTGTCGAGGTCTTTGAGCAAGGTGCGCACATGCCATTTGATCGGCTCGAAATGGCTCTCGGCCATCTGTGGCGCAAGGATCTGCAGCGGCTTGGAGTCGGCGAAACCACCGGCCAGGGCCGGGGCCAGCAGGCTGGCATCCACACCGGCCTTTTCCGCCAGGGCCACCACTTCGGCAATCACCAGGGCATTGCAGGCCACGATCATCTGGTTGCACACCTTGGTGACTTGCCCAGCACCCACCGCGCCCATGCGGGTCAGGCGTTGGCCCAGATTCATCAGAATCGGCCGCACCTGCTCGATATCGTCTTCACGCCCGCCAGCCATGATCGCCAGGGTGCCGTTCTGTGCGCCGGCCACGCCGCCGGATACCGGGGTGTCCAACCAATGCATGCCCGTCTGGCTTTCCAGTTCGGCGGCCATTTCGCGGGTGGCGGCCGGTTCCAGGCTGGAAAAATCCACCAGCAACTGACCGGGTTTGGCGCCCTGCGCCACGCCGTTTTCGCCGAATACCACCTTGCGTACGACACGGGTGTCGGCCAGGCACAGCATCACCACGTTGGCCTCGGCGCAGAGCTCGGCGGGGGTGGCCACCTGACGGGCGCCAGCGGCCACCAGCGGCGCGCATTTATCCGGCGAGCGGTTCCAGACAACCAGGGGATAACCGGCGGCCAGCAGGCGCTGGCACATGGGCAGGCCCATCAGGCCGATACCGGCGAAGGCGACAGTAGGAAGGGGGGACGACATCGCAAGCTCCAATGGCGGCAGAAAGCGGCCATCTTAACCCCACAACATCGACGTAGGAGGGGTAGAGCCGTAGGCGAAACCCATCGATACGCGAATCGATGGGTTTCGGCGATGCCTCTACCCATCCTACGAAGGGATTTAAGAAGCGGCGCGCTCTTGAACCAACACCCAAGGCGCCACCACCACCGCCCACAACTGTGGGTCACGCGCCAACAGGTCTTCGGCCAGCGCCACTTCCACCTTGCTGATCGAGCCATCAGCCAGCCATTGGCCTACCTGCGTACCCTTGTCTTCGACCACCGCCATGGCCACGTCGATCAGGTCCATGCTCGGCGCTACCCACAGCAAGGCGCCACGGGCGAAAAAGGGTTGCAGCTCTTGCCAGGTGATGGCGGCGGTTTCGCCGAGTAACTGGGCGTAGAGGGGGTTGATGGCGTCGGTCATTGCGGGCTCATTCTTCGACAAAATGTAAAAGGGGGTCCAACCTCGTGGGGCGGCCATGATAGCGGCGCACCACAATGAAACAAGCGCAGCCCGACGTATAAAGGGCCACGGACAGTACGCCGTTTTTCTATACATTTATTTCGATTTAGCGACATTGCCTACAGACGGCATCAGTCGCCGCTTTTCAAGGGATAAATCGGCACTCTAAACTCCGCCGTTAAAGTTGCCAGGGCCCGGTCAGGGTTGTGGATCGGCCCGGCAGCTTAGAGACCAACAGGGCACGAACCATCAGCGCACTGCGCGAGTGGGTCTTATAAAAAACGAAAAAACATAAGAGTGGAGCACTATGAACAAGGCTACTAAGCAACTGTTTGCTGCCATGGTTATGGCCGGCGTCGCGAGCTACTCCCTGGCCGCCGACACCATCAAGATCGGCCTGGCTGGCCCGGTTACCGGCGCTGTCGCTCAATACGGCGAAATGCAATTCATCGGCGCCAAGATGGCGATCGAGCAAATCAACAAGGCTGGCGGCGTAAACGGCCAGCAGCTCGAAGGCGTGGTCTATGACGACGCGTGCGACCCGAAACAAGCCGTGGCCGTGGCCAACAAGATCGTCAACGACGACGTCAAGTTCGTGGTTGGCCACCTGTGCTCCAGCTCCACTCAGCCAGCATCCGACATCTACGAAGATGAAGGCATCCTGATGATCACCGCGGCTTCCACCAGCCCGGAAATCACCGCGCGCGGCTATGAACTGATCTTCCGCACCATCGGTCTGGACGACATGCAGGGCCCGACCGCCGGCAACTTCATCGCCGACCACGTCAAACCGAAGACCGTTGCCGTGATCCACGACAAGCAGCAGTACGGTGAAGGCATCGCCACCGCGGTCAAGCAGACCCTGGAAGGCAAAGGCGTGAAAGTCGCCCTGTTCGAAGGCATCAACGCCGGCGACAAAGACTTCTCGGCCATGATCTCCAAGCTCAAACAAGCCAACGTCGACTTCGTTTACTACGGCGGCTACCACCCGGAACTCGGCCTGCTGCTGCGTCAGTCGGCTGAAAAAGGCCTGAAAGTGCGTTACATGGGCCCAGAAGGCGTGGGTAACAAAGAACTGTCGGCTATCGCTGGCCCGGCTTCCGAAGGCCTGCTGGTTACCCTGCCGAAGTCCTTCGACCAGGACCCGAAAAACCAGGCGCTGGTTGAAGCCTTCAAAGCCAAGAAAGAAGACCCGAGCGGTCCGTTCGTGTTCCCGGCCTACGCCGCGGTACAAGTGATTGCCGAAGGCATCAAGAAAGCCGGTGACACCGACACTGCCAAGGTAGCGGCCGCCCTGCGCGCCAACACCTTCAGCACCCCGACCGGTGACCTGAGCTTCGACGCCAAGGGCGACCTGAAAGACTTCAGCTTTGTGGTCTACGACTGGCACGCCGACGGTTCCAAAACCGAAGCTAAATAAGTAACAAGCCGCAACCCAAAGCCCACTGCCTATGCAGTGGGCTTTGTTTTATGAGGTAAACGGGTCCACGCTCAGCCATAAGCGACGAGTTGTACCCACGCGAAAACGTTCAAAAC
>JBCECW010000302.1:0-5524 GCA_039207785.1 Pseudomonas sp.
GCCTACAGCCTGATCCAGCAGGCACAGGAAACCGCCCAGGCCTATCTGTTCGGCTATCCGCTGGTGATGATGGAAGTGACCAAGCAGCATCAGATGCTGCTTGGCACCAGCGCGATCAACCGTTTCAACCACGCCAAGCGGTTCCCCGATGCCGGCTTCAATGGCGTGGTGTCGCCCAATATCGACACGCTGTACAGCATCAGCCACTTCGACCTGCGGGCCGAGCCTTTGGTGATGGAGATTCCCGATACGCGTGGCCGCTATTACATGTTGCAGATTCTCGACGCCTGGACCAACAGCGTCAGCAGCCCGGGTACCCGCACCATTGGAACCGCCGGCAAAACCTACCTGATTGCCGGCCCGCGCTGGCAGGGCGAGGTACCCAAAGGCATGCAACTGCTGCGGGTGCCGACACAGATGGCTTGGCTGATCGGGCGGATCCGCAGCAGCGGCGAACGTGAATACCAGCAAGTGACCGCGCTGCAGGAGCAGTTCAGGCTGCAACCGCTGAGCGCCTGGCAGGGGCAGGCGCAGACGCCGCTGCCAGGTGTGATGCTGGCAGTGCCAACGGTGCAGCGCGACATGGCGCCGGACCAGCAGGTGGCCCGCTGGAGCCAGGAGCAATTCTTCTCGGCGTTCTGCCGGTTGCTGGTCGATAACCCGCCTGCGGCGGCCGATGCGGCGATGATGGCGCGTATCCAGGCCACCGGCCTGGTCAATGACTCCTGTCGCGAATCGCTGTCGCCGTTACAGCGCCTGGGCAGCGCCATTGGCTACCGCAAGGTCGTGGCGGTTATCGACAATGCCCGGGAGCTGCTGGACAAGCTGCCGACCTATAACGGTTGGCGCATCGGGTACGATCTGGGCGAATACGGCACCCGTTATGAGCAGCGCGCCGTGGTCGCCAAGATCGCCCTGGGCGCCAACCCGGCGATCGATGCGATCTACCCCAACTTGTGGAAGGACCAGGAGGGCCAGCCACTTTCCGGCAGCCAGCGCTACGTGCTGCACTTTGCCAAAGAGCAATTGCCGCCTGTGCATGCGTTCTGGTCGCTGACCCTGTACGACGGCCGGCAATTGCTCTCGGCCAACCCGTTGAACCGATACGCCCTGAGCGACAGCGACCCTTTGCATTACAACGCGGACGGTTCGCTGGACCTGTATATCCAGCCTGAGGCACCGCAGGTGGCGGAACAGTACAGCAACTGGCTGCCGGCACCGAACGAACGCTTCAGCCTGTTTCTGCGCCTGTACTGGCCCACGCAAGCGGTACTGGACAAACAATGGCTACCGCCGGTTATCCAGCGTGCCCCCTGAGTGCTGCGCCTGACGCCGTAGCTTTGCCGAGACCGAGTCGCTCGGCAGCGCCCCGACTCTTTCGGGGCGTTTTTTTTGCGGCCGACCCAACTGCCGCCCTTAGCCAACCTACCCAATCAGGGTATGGTCCGCGTTGCCAATTCCCTCAATAGTGCAGGCATTCGCTCATCCGGGCAGTGTCACTCACAAGGTGGAATGACTATGGGTAAGGTGTTAGCGGTTGTCGTACGGCTGTTGCTTGTTCCTGCCTCTCTCACTGCGGCGTTGGCAGCGCCGGTGTCAGCAGCCGAGGAGGGTGCCAATACCCTGCGGCTGTACAACTGGGCTGACTATATCGGCGAAAACACCCTGGCCAATTTTGAAAAGGCCACCGGTATCAAGGTGATCTACGACACCTTCGATGCTTACGAAACCGTACAAGCCAAACTCCTTACCGGCCGTTCCGGCTATGACCTGGTGGTGCTTAACGCCTCCCTGGTGCCACCGATGATCAGCGCCAAGGTGTTCCAGCCGCTGGATAAAAAGCAACTGCCGAGCCTGGGCAACCTCGACCAGGACGTGATCAAGAACCTGCAAGGCTACGACCCCGACCTGGTGTACTCGGCGCCCTATACCTGGGGCAGCAATGGCATCACCTATAACGTCGACAAGATCAAGGAGCGTATGCCGGACGCGCCCATCGGCTCGCTGGCGATGATGTTCGACCCGGCCGTGGTCTCGCGCTTTGCCGATTGCGGCGTGACCATCATGGACGCGCCCACCGAAGTGATTCCCCTGGCCCTGCAATACCTTGGCCGCGACCCGCGCAGCGCCGCCCCCGATGACCTCAAGGCGGTGCAAGATCTGCTGATGAAAGTGCGGCCCTATATCCGCAAGTTCGACTCGGTGAACTACCTCACCAGCCTGCCTAACGGCGATGTGTGCATGGCCATGACCTGGTCCGGCGACTACGCCACCGCCCAGGCGCGTGCGGAGGAAGCGGGGCTGAAGATCAACCTGGCCTATTTCATTCCCAAGGAAGGCTCGCTGATCTGGTTCGACAATATGTATATCCCGGCCGACGCGCCGCATGCGGCCAACGCCCACAAGTTCCTGGAATACCTGCTGCAACCGCAGGTGATGGCCGACGTGTCCAACTACATCCACTACGCCAACAGTAATGCCAAGGCCACGCCCTTGCTCAATGCCGATGTGCGTGACAACCAGGCGATCTACCCCGACGCCCAGACGCTTAAACGTTTGTTCCCGCAGAAAACCCACAATGCCAAAGAGGCCCGGGCCATTACGCGGGTATGGAACACCATCAAGACCGGCATGTAATGCCGTAGCAGTAGCAACACACATTTCCCGAATAATTGGTTGTGCAGGTAACGGTTATGGCGACTCCAACTCAGGCTTTTTTCGATGGCTTTGCAGATGCGGACCTGGTCCAGGCAGACAAGGCGCATTACATGCACGGTTACCACATCTTTGATGAGCACCGTGAACAGGGCTCGTTGAATATCGTGGCGGGCGAGGGCGCTTATATCTACGACACCGCAGGCAATCGCTTCCTCGATGCCGTGGGTGGCATGTGGTGCACCAATATCGGCCTGGGCCGCGAAGAAATGGCCCTGGCCATTGCCGACCAGGTGCGCAAGCTGGCTTACGCCAACCCGTTCTGCGACATGGCCAATAACGTGGCCATCGACCTCTGCCAAAAGCTCGCCGAGCTGGCGCCGGGTGACCTTAACCATGTGTTCCTGACCACCGGTGGCTCCACCGCGGTAGACACCGCCTACCGCATCATCCAGTACTACCAGAACTGCCGTGGCAAGCCGCACAAGAAGCATGTGATTGCCCGCTACAACGCCTACCACGGCTCCACCACGCTGTGCATGCAGATCGGCAACAAGGCGGCCGACCGGGTGCCAGAGTTCGATTACGCCAACGAGCGTATTCACCATATCTCCAACCCCAACCCGTACCGCGCGCCGGCCGGGATGAACGAGGAGCAGTTTGTCGACTACCTGATCGCCGAGTTCGAAGACAAGATTCTCAGCATCGGCGCCGATAACGTCGCGGCCTTCTTTGCCGAGCCGATCATGGGTTCTGGTGGCGTGATCATCCCGCCCGAGGGCTACCTCAAGCGGATGTGGGAGGTGTGCCAGACCTACGACATCCTGTTTGTGGCCGATGAGGTGGTGACCTCCTTTGGCCGCCTGGGCACCTTCTTTGCCAGCGAAGCCTTGTTTGGCGTGCAGCCGGACATCATCACCACCGCCAAGGGCCTGACCTCGGCCTATCTGCCGCTGGGGGCGTGCATTTTCTCCGACCGTATCTGGAAGGTGATCGACGAGCCGGGCAAAGGCCGCTGCTTTACCCATGGGTTTACCTACAGCGGCCATCCGGTGTGCTGCACCGCGGCGCTTAAAAATATCGAGATCATCGAGCGGGAAAACCTGCTGGCCCATGTCAATGATGTGGGGGGGTACCTGGAAGAGCGCCTGGCCACCCTGCGGGAGTTGCCACTGGTGGGCGATGTACGCTGCAAGAAGCTGATGGCCTGTGTGGAGTTTGTCGCTGACAAGCGCAGCAAGGCGCTGTTTCCCGAGGCGCTGAATATTGGCGAGAAAATCCATACCCGCGCCCAGACCCGTGGCCTGCTGGTTCGGCCCATGGTGCACCTGAACGTGATGTCGCCGCCGTTGATCATCACCCGCGCCCAGGTGGACGAGATTGTCGAGACGCTGCGCGAGTGCATTCTGGAAGTCGCCGACGAGCTGACACTTAGCGGCCAATACGCGGGGCAGTAAGCATGAGTGTATCCATGGCTTTACGGCACTCCGAGCGCCTGCATAGACTGCGGGCCATGAATAATGCCGACGACTCTCTGATTTCGCTGCCGCTGGGCGCCTTGCGCCAGTGGCACAGCGAGCTGCAACAGGCCTTGACCCATGTCGAGAGCCTGCAAGCGCTGACGCACCTGGCTGCGGCCTTGGGCCATCTGGTGCCGGTGCAATCATTGATGATCAGCCTGGAACGCAAGGACCAGCCGCCGCAACTGCTGTTCCAGCAGGGGATTGGCGAGCACTACCGCGACTGGATGCTTAACCGTTATTTCTCCGGGGGCTATCTGCTCGACCCCTTCTGCCTGGCCGTGGACGGCGGCCTGGCCGAGGGTTTTTACCACCTGACAGAAATCGCCCCGGACGATTTCTTCAGCAGTGAGTACTACAAGAACTACTACCTGGAAATCGGCTGCGCGGAAGACAGCTACTACATCGTCAACCTCGACAGCCACAGCAAGATTTCCGTGTGCCTGTTCCAGGGCATGGGCGCGCAGAACCTGGCGCCCGAACAGCTCAACCTGCTGCGCGCCATGCAACCCCTGGTGCGTGAAGTACTGGCCCAGTTCGGTCGCCACGGGTTGCCACAACGTGGCGCCACCGATGTGGCGGCCGAGCAGGATCACGCCGTACTTAGCCAGCGTATCCAGGCCGCCTTCAATAACTTTGGCTGCGACCTGCTCACCGAACGCGAGCGCGAAGTGGCGCATATGGTGCTGCGCGGGCACTCGGTGAAGTCGGCGGCCTACGAGCTGGCGATCTCCCCCGAGACCGTGCGTATGCACCGCAAGAACCTGTACCTGAAGCTGGGGGTCAACTCGCAAGCCGAGCTGTTTGCCCAGTTTATCGACTGGTTACGCCAGGGCTGACGCCCACCACGCTACGCGCCACTCCACCTGCACACCCCTTATTCGAGGCCGCCTATGACCCCGCAGCTCGCTGTGCTTTGCGAAAAAGAAGCCGGTATTGCCCGCTTGACCCTAAACCGCGCCGAGCAACGCAATGCCCTGGATATTCCGACCCTGGCGTATCTCAGCCATCTGTTGCAGCAACTCAACGATGACCCCGAGGTGCGCGTGGTGGTGCTGACGGGCACGGGCCGTAGTTTTTGTTCCGGCGCCGACCTGGCCGAATGGGCTGCCGCCGAGGCCCGTGGCGACCTGGAAACCTACGGCTGGACCGAGGCGGCCCATCGCCTGATGGCGCGTCTGTATAGTCTGGAAAAACCCACCATCGCTGCCATCAATGGCACCGCCGTGGGCGCCGGCATGGACTTGGCGCTGTGCTGCGACCTGCGTATTGCCGCGCATTCGGCACGCTTTAAAGCCGGCTACACCAGCATGGCCTATTCGCCGGATGCAGGCGCCAGCTGGCACCTG
>JBCECW010000303.1:0-5105 GCA_039207785.1 Pseudomonas sp.
CGCGAGTTCGAGTCTCGTTTCCCGCTCCAAATAAACAAAAACGCCGCTCAATCGAGCGGCGTTTTTGTTTGTGTGTTTTTTATGTGCGGTTGACGTTGGCATGTTGGGTTTCGCCTTCGGCTCTACCCAACCTACGTCCGGCGACTTAGTGCTTGGCGGGTTCTTGCGGGATGGCGAGGAATTGCTTTTCGCGCTCCCAGTCGAACGGTTCGTCATTCTGCTCGGCTTCGTAGCGGCGCTCGTCCAGGGTCTGGAACAGAGTGATTTCTTCGTCCGGCATAAAGTGCAGGCAGTCGCCGCCAAAGAACCACAGCAGGTCACGCGGCACCAGGTGGGCGATTTGTGGGTAGCGATGGATGACCTGGCACATCAGGTCCTGGCCCAGGTATTGGCTTTGCTCGGGCTCTTGCGGCAGCAGGACGAGCAGTTCGTCGAAGCGCTCGAGAAACAGCGCATGGCTTTCTTCCGGTACCTGCTCGGCTTCGCCCAGTGCCACCAGGATGCTGCGCAGGTGGGCCAGCAGGGCCAGATGGTGGTCGAGGTAGGGGCTGGACATGGGCGGTTCCTCTGCAACAAAAAAGGGCGCGAAGTATAAGGTCCTCCGCGCCCGTTGTCTTATTGCCGATAAACCGGCTTAGCGAATCTTGCCGGGACTCAGCGCCAGGTCTTCCTTGGCATAGTCGTCGACATCAATCACCCGGCGCCGCGCCGCCTCGGCGTCGCCCAGGCTTTGCGCTTCCTCGGCTTGCAGCACGCCAGCGGCGAGTGCGGCGTCGATCAGGGTTTCCCCAGGTTTTGGCTGGAGGCGATCTTCCTTGACCGCCACATGCAGTTTTTTCTGCACGCTGCGGCTGGCGCCCAGCAGGTTGACCGCGTGTTGCAGGGCGCCGACGGCATCGGTCGGGTCTTGCGGGCGGAAGCAGCCGGCCAATACCGCTTCCAACGCAGGGTCGCCGGCCTGGCGACCGATAATCCCGGCAATCTCGGCGTCCAGCGCGTCCGATGGGCCCTTGTGGCGGCGGCCAAAGGGGAACACCAGCAGGCTGAGTGCGCAGCCAAAGAAACGATTGGGGAAGTTGGCCAGCAGATTGGCCAGCGCGTCTTCGGCTTTACCCAGGCTTTCTTCCAGGGCCCAGCTAACCGAGGGGCGCAGGTGCTCGGGGTAATCCAGGTCGTGGTAGCGCTTGAGCGCTGCCGAGGCCAGGTACAGGTTGCTGAGTACATCGCCCAGGCGCGCCGACAAGCGTTCCCGGCGCTTCAGCTCACCGCCCAGCAGCATCATGCTGAAGTCGGCCAGCATGGCAAAAGCCGCTGCCAGGCGATTCAGGGCGCGGAAGTAGGGTTGGCTAAAACTGTCGCCCGGTACGTCGCCGAATTTGCCGAAGGTCAGACTTAGGATCAGGCTGCTGGCCGCGTTGCTGATGGCAAAACCAATGTGCTGCATCAGCAATTCATCGAACTCCACCAGCGCCTGCTCGCGGTCTTCACGGCCAGCCAGGGCCATTTCCTTCAATACATAAGGGTGGCAGCGAATGGCGCCCTGGCCAAAGATCATCAGGTTGCGCGACAGGATGTTCGCGCCTTCCACGGTGATAAAGATCGGCGCACCTTGCCAGGAACGGCCCAGGTAGTTGTTCGGGCCCATGATGATGCCCTTGCCGCCATGCACGTCCATGGCGTGGCTGATGCACTCGCGGCCGCGCTCGGTGAGGTGGTATTTGAGAATCGCCGAAAGCACCGACGGCTTTTCCCCAAGGTCGACTGCATTGGCAGTCAGGATGCGTGCGGCATCCATCATCCAGGCGTTGCCGCCGATACGCGCCAGCGCCTCCTGGATACCTTCGAAGGCCGACAGCTGCACATTGAATTGCTCGCGCACCTGGCTGTACTGGCCGGTGACCAGGCTGGTGTACTTGGCCGCGCCGGTGCCCACGGCCGGCAGCGAGATCGAGCGGCCCACCGACAGGCAGTTCATCAGCATCATCCAGCCCTTGCCGAGCATGGGCTGGCCGCCGATGAGGAAGTCCAGCGGCACAAATACATCCTTGCCGGAGTTCGGGCCGTTCATAAAGGCGGCACCGAGCGGCAGGTGGCGGCGGCCGATTTCCACCCCGGGGGTGTCGGTGGGAATCAGCGCCAGGCTGATGCCCAGGTCTTCTTCCTCGCCCAGCAGGTGGTCCGGGTCGTAGGCCTTGAACGCCAGGCCGAGCAGGGTGGCCACGGGGCCAAGGGTGATATAGCGCTTTTCCCAGGTCAGGCGCAGGCCCAGTACTTCCTTACCTTGCCATTGGCCTTTGCAGATGATGCCCACGTCCGGCATGGCGCCAGCGTCGGAGCCAGCCAGCGGGCCGGTGAGGGCAAAGCAGGGAATGTCTTCGCCACGGGCCAGGCGCGGCAGGTAGTGTTGGCGCTGCTCGTCGGTGCCGTAGTGCAAGAGCAGCTCGGCCGGGCCGAGGGAGTTGGGCACCATCACGGTGGAGGCCAGGTCGCCGCTGCGGGTGGCCAGTTTCATCGCCACCTGGGAATGGGCATAGGCGGAAAACCCTTTGCCGCCGTATTCCTTGGGGATGATCAAGGCAAAGAAGCCGTGTTGCTTGATGTGCTGCCAGGCGGCCTCCGGCAGATCCATCTGCTGACCGATTTCCCAGTCAGTGACCATGGCACAGAGTTCTTCGGTCGGCCCGTCGATAAAGGCCTGCTCTTCTTCGGTGAGCTGCGCCTTGGGGTAGGCGAGCAGGGTGTCCCAGTCGGGGCGGCCGCTGAACAGATGGCCGTCCCACCATACGGTGCCGGCTTCGATGGCGTCCTTTTCGGTTTCCGACATCGGCGGCAGCACTTTCTGGAACCAGGCAAACAGCGGCGCGGTAAATAGCTTGCGGCGCAGGTCTGGTAGTACCAGCGGTACGGTAATGGCGATTACCACCAACCAGAGCAGGGCCATCAGCCAACCCGGCGCGTGGCTATAGATGCCCATCGCCACCAGGTAGACGGCGGTAATGGCAAGTGCGGGAAGGGGCGAGACACGGCGGTGGGCCAGTACTGCAACCCCCACCACTAAAACCAGTAACCAGACAGCAAGCATGCAAAATCCTCCATGAGACAGCAGGCCGGGAACCACTGCGCTTAGCGTAGATGGTGCTGGCGAGAAGAGCGCCGAGCTTGGCCTGATCGTCGTGAGCGCGGTCGATTGGGGGTCGTTAGACTGGCCTGGCACCCACGGTAGCTCCAAGGAGAGCCCCATGCGCGAGTACCTTGCCCCCGGCCGCTTCATTGATAGTGACCACCCCTCGGTAGTTCAGTTCGCAGAAGATAATGGCGGCCAAAGCCTTGTGCCGCGTGACCGCGCGGTCAGCCTTTATTACGCCGTACGCGACGGTATTCGCTACAACCCCTACAGCTTTAGCCGCGATCCCGAAACCTTGAAAGGCAGCGCCGCCCTGTTGGCCGGACAAAGCTATTGCGTGCCCAAGGCCACCTTGCTGGCCGCCTGCGCCCGGCATTTTGGTATCCCCTCACGTATTGGTCTGGCGGATGTGCGCAATCACCTGTCCACCCCGCGCCTGCTGGAAGCACTGCGCAGCGAAGTGTTTGCCATGCATGGCTACACCGAGTTGTATCTGGAAGGGCGTTGGGTAAAAGCCACACCTGCCTTCAACCTGAGTCTGTGTGAGTTGTTCAAGGTGGCGCCATTGGAGTTCGATGGTCTCACCGACAGCGTATTCCAGCCCTATAACGAGGCCGGCCAGCGTCATATGGAATACCTGGTGGACCATGCCAGTTCGCCGACCTGCCGGAGCAACTGTTTTTCGGCCACTTACAGCACTGCTACCCCCATCTGTTTACCGCCGATGCACCCCAGGTCATGGGTGATATGCACAAGGAAGTGGCCGGCTAAAACCGCGAACCATGAAGCGCCTCGATAGCCAACATCAATTTTGACGTCTGTTTTCTTCGGTTCAGGCAGGTAGGATGCCTGGGCGGAAATGTCTGACAGGCTGAAGGGGTTACAGGATGCTGACGATTTGGGGACGCAAGAACTCGACCAATGTGCGCAAGGCGCTATGGGCGGCGGAAGAGGCCGGTGTGCCGTACACCGCCCGTGATGCCGGCGGCGCCTTCGGGGTGGTGAACGAACCCCACTACCGCGCCATGAACCCCAATGGCCTGGTGCCTGTGATCGAGGACGACGGCCTGGTGCTCTGGGAATCCAATGCCATCGTGCGTTACCTGGCAGCCCAATACGCCGACGGCATCCTGTATCCCAGCGACCCCCGTGCCCGCGCTGAAGGGGATAAATGGATGGACTGGGCCAGCGCCAACTTCGCTGCCCCCTTTCGCGATCTGTTCTGGGGCACCCTGCGTACCCCGCCCGAGCAGCGTAACGCCGAGGTGATCAGTGCGGCCCTCAAACGCTGCGGCGAGCTATTGGCCATGCCGGAGCAGGCGCTGGCCAGTCGGCCGTATCTATCCGGCGCCGCGTTCGGCATGGGTGATATTCCGCTAGGCTGCTTTATCTATGCCTGGTTCGAAATGCCCATCGAGCGCCCCGAACAACCGAACCTGCGTGCCTGGTACGAGCGGCTTAAACAGCGGCCGGCGTATCAACGCGCGGTGATGGGCGCATTGACCTAAGAACAAAAAAACCATTCGGGAAATGTTTAGCCAGCTACCGTTACGGCGCTAAACTGCGCGGCTTGAAATGACCGGCCGCGCCAGTCCCGCTCCACTTATTCTCATACAAGTGTGTATTCCTATGAGTTCTGCCCTGTCTATCCGTGGCCTGACCAAGACGTACGGCAACGGTTTCCAAGCCCTGCACGGCATTGATCTGGATGTAGCCGAAGGCGACTTCTTCGCCTTGCTCGGCCCCAACGGCGCCGGTAAATCCACCACCATCGGCATCCTGTCGACCCTGGTGACCAAATCCAGCGGCACGGTCAATGTGTTCGGCCACGACCTGGACCGCGAGCCGTCGCAGCTCAAGCGTTGCCTGGGTGTGGTGCCGCAGGAGTTCAACTTCAACCAGTTCGAGAAGGTGTTCGATATCGTCGTGACCCAGGCCGGTTACTACGGTATTCCCGCGCGCATCGCCAAGGAGCGTGCCG
>JBCECW010000303.1:5115-5502 GCA_039207785.1 Pseudomonas sp.
CAGCTGGGCCTGTGGGATAAACGCAATTCGGCCTCGCGCGAACTGTCCGGCGGCATGAAGCGCCGCCTGATGATCGCCCGCGCGCTGATCCACCAGCCGCGCCTGCTGATCCTCGACGAACCCACCGCTGGCGTGGACATCGAACTGCGCCGCTCGATGTGGACCTTCCTCACCGAGCTGAACGAGCAGGGCATCAGCATTATCCTCACCACCCACTACCTGGAAGAGGCCGAGCAGCTGTGCCGCAATATCGGCATCATCGACCACGGGCGCATCGTCGAGAACACCAGCATGCGCAAGCTGCTGACCAAGCTGCATGTGGAAACCTTCCTGCTTGACCTCAAGGATTCGCTGAGCGTGGCGCCAAACTTGCCAGGCTACCCGGCG
>JBCECW010000304.1:0-4942 GCA_039207785.1 Pseudomonas sp.
ACCGTAGGAGCCAGGGGGCGGCCATCCGATTGCTGGCGAACCGGGCAACGCCCGGCCACCCATCATCGTTTCCAGGGTTCGCGACCAAGGTCGCTCCTACGAGAATCGCCGCGGCGAGAAGGGCGCCAGGGATACAGACGGCGCGATGCCACTGGCCACTTCCGCCACCAATTGCCCGGTCACCGCGCCCAATGTCAGCCCCACATGCCCGTGGCCGAAGTTGTAGAACACCTGCGGCAGCAAGCGCGCCTGGCCCACCACCGGTTTGCTGTCGGGCATGGACGAACGAAAGCCCATCCATTGCGATGCCGGCTCATGCTGAAAACGCAAAAAGCGCCGTGCGCCCTGGGCCAGATAACGAAAGCGCCGCGGGTCTGGCGCCGCTTCGGTGCCGGCGAACTCCACCGTGCCGGCCACCCGCAGGCCTTGCGCCATCGGGGTCATATAGAAACCGCCCGCGCCCCAGCAGACAGGGCGATTAAGCACTTCGCCGGCCTGCTCGAACAGCACGTGGTAACCACGCTCGGTGTCTTGCGGCAGGTTGTCGCCCAGGGAGTTGGCCAGCTGTTTCGACCAGGCACCGGTGCACAACGCCACGCGGTCGGCCGTCAGCTGTTCGCCGCTGCCCAGTTGCACCGTAACCTGTTCGCTGTGCACGGCATGACGTTGGATATCGCGCACCTCGCCCCGCACAAAGGCGCCGCCCAGCTCGATAAAACGCTGGAACAACTGCAGGCTCAGGGCATATGGGTCCAGCGTCCGGCTCACCCCCGGCAGCTCCACGCCCAGCACCGCGCGGGCATTCAGTGCCGGTTCCATGGCATGCAGCTCGCCGTTTTCCACCAGGCGAATCGGCACATCGAAGGGCAGGTGATACTTCACCATCTCCTCGGCCACGTGCCGCTCATGGGCTTCGAAGATATACAGCGAGCCGTCATGGCGAATCAGGTGGTTGGCCTGGGCATCGTCCAGCAAGGTGGCCCAGGAGGTCATGCAGGGCTTGAGCAAGGTATCCAGGTCGCGGCTGATGCCGTGCACTTGGTGCTCGCGCGAATAGCGCAGAAATTGCCATAGCCACGGCGCGATCTTGTGCAGGTAGCTGGGCCGTACTTTTAGCGGGCTATCGGGCTTGAGCAGCAGCGCCGGTGCCTGGCGCCAGATGCCCGGGGTGGCCACCGGCTCTACCGAGTAGGTGGCAAAGGTGCAGGCGTTGCCAAAGGAGGTGGCCGTGCCCGGTGGATTGCGGTCCACCAGGGTCACGCTCCAGCCGTGGCGTTGCAGCCACAGGGCGGTGGCAATGCCCACCACCCCGGCGCCGACCACCAGGGCCGCGCCGCGTGTGTTCGCGTTTGTCGTCATGTGCCGCTCGTGATCCGGGTCCAGAGGCGGGTGCTTGCACGCATGCCGGCGGGCGACATGGTCTTGATGGTGAACAGGGTATCGAGCACCGACTGCGGTGGGTAGGCCGCCGGGTTATTGCGCAGCGCCGGGTCAATAAACGGCAAGGAGGCGGCGTTGCCATTGGCGTACTGCACGGCGTTGCTGATATGGGCGATCACCTCGGGTTCCAGCAGGTAATTCATATAGGTGTAGGCATTGTTCAGGTGCGGCGCATTTTTCGGAATCACCACCATATCCACGGCCACGGTGGAGCCTTCCTTGGGAATGCTATAGCCCAGGTGTACGCCATTCTTGGCTTGTTGCGCAGTGGTCATCGCTTGCAGCACATCGCCGCTAAAACCCACGGCGACGCAGATATTGCCATTGGCCAAATCGCTGACGTATTTGCTCTGGTGGAAGTACTGGATCGAGGGGCGAATCGCCTGCAGTACCTGCTCGGCTTTCTTCAGGTCGTCCGGTTTTTCGCTGTGGGGGTCCAGGCCCGCCACCTTGAGGGCGATGGGTACCATCTGCGTCGGGTTGTCGATCACGGCAACGCCACACTGGCTGAGCTTTTTGATGTTTTCCGGTTTAAACAGCAAGTCCCACGACTGGGTGACATCGGTGCTGCCAAAAATCGCCTTGATCTTGTCGGCGTTGTAGCCGATGCCCACCGTGACCCACATATACGGAATGGCGTACTGGTTACCCGGGTCGCTCTCTTCCAACACCTTCATCAGTTTCGGGTCGAGGTTTTTCCAGTTCGGCAACTTGCTGCGGTCCAGCTTCTGGATAGCGCCGGCAGTGATCAGGCGCGGCAGGAAGTGGTTGGACGGGCTGGCCAGGTCGTAGCCGCTGCCGCCGGTCATCAGCTTGGCTTCGGTGGTTTCGTTGCTGTCCACCAGGTCGTAGGTGGTCTTGATGCCGGTGCGCTGGGTGAAGATGGCCAGGGTGTCGTCGGCGATATAGCCGCTCCAGTTGGCGATGCTCACGGTTTCCTCGGCATGTGCCAGGCCTGTGCTCAAGGCCAGAAACAACGGTGCCAGTGCGATAGATATACGACTACTCATTGCCTTCCCCTTCCCGCGAATACGGCGCGTGGCCGCGATGGTTGTTGTACTGGTATTGCTTGCCAAAACCTAACGTTCGCCGCGGGCCCGCTGCACTTCCCAGCCCATGCGCACGGCGGCGCCAATATCGAAAAACGGTGAGGGCGGCAGGCGCCCCGGTACGGCCAGGGTGCGCACGGCGCGCAGCAGCGCCGAGTCGCCGCCCACCGCTTGCTCCACCAGCAGCCGGCCCCACAGGGTGCCGCGCGCCACGCCCGAGCCATTGCAACCGGCTACCGCATGCAGGCCTTCATCGACCTTGGCGAAATACGGCTCGCCACTGCGGGTGGCGCTGAGATGGCCGGTCCAGGTGTATTGCAGGTCGGCATCGGTAATGCCGGCGAAGCGTTTTTGCAGGCCCTTGAGGTGTTCCTGCCGGCGCATGGCCAGGCGGGCATTGCTCAGGTCACGGTGGCGGTATTCCACGGTGTTGCGAATCAGCAGGCGTTTGCCTGGCAGCAGGCGCACGGTGGCGCCGCCGGGCAGGGTGGACAGCACGCCCCAGCCCGGCTCGTGCAGCAGGTTGGCCCAGCGCTCTTCAGTGAGCGGGCGAGTGATCGAGGCACTAAGTTCAAGGGCAAAGGTATTGCTCTGGCGCAGGCCCACGCGCGGCAAGAATGCCCCGACGCACACCAGCACCTGGCGCGCCTGTATCTGGCCTTGCTCACCGGTGGCACGCCAGCCCAGACCGGGCACGCGCTGCAGATCGGTGATGGCGGTGTTTTCCAATACCTTCACCGAGGCCGGCAGGCGGTCCAGCAGGCCTTTTACATAGCGTGCCGGTTGCAGCAGGCCATTGCCGCCGGCACAGAGAATCGCGCGCTGGTAAAACTCGCTGCCCAGGGCACTGTGCAACTGGCTGCCTTCCAGCAGGGTGACGCTGGCGCCGGCGGCTTGCAGCGTGGCCAGGCGCGCTTCGCAGTGCTGCAGGCGGCTGGGTTGCTGCACGGCAAAGTGATAGCCAGCGTTGTTCAGCTCACAGTCGATGCCCAGCTCGCTGATACGTTTGCGCACCTCGGCGGCAGCGGCCATGCCGATATGCGAGTTGGCCAGGTAGGTGGCGTGGCCACGCTCGCCGATCAGCTCGTTGGCGCTGGGTAATTCATGGCTGACCACAAACCCCGAATTACGCGCCGAGGCGCCCTGGGCCGCGCGCTGGCGATCTACCAGCACGATGCGTTGCTGCGGAAACAGCTGCGCCAGGCTATGGGCCGCCGACAGGCCGGTAATACCGCCGCCGATAATCAGCCAATCGGCTTTCTGCGCGCCGCTCAGGGCAGGGCGCATTGGTGCCTGGCCAGCCAGGGTGATCCAGCCGCACTCATTGATCATGGTTTGCCGCTCCTACACAATCCATGCGCAGCAAGCATCGGGTGATCGCCCTGTGCTGCGCCTTTAGCCAGCAATCTAAGGAATGTGGGCGCGGCGCTCTAACGTTATTAATTCATTCAGCTATGCGTCAGGCGCATAGATAGGAGGCGGTATGGAAAAGCTGCTGCGGGTGCCCTCGCTGCAAGCCTTGCAGGCGCTGGTGCAAGTGGCCGAGACCCATAGCTTTACCGAGGCGGCGCTGCGCCTGTGCCTGACGCAAAGCGCGGTAAGCCGGCAGATTCAGCAACTGGAAGAGCACTACGGTGTGCCGTTGTTCGACCGCACCAGTCGCCGCGTGGCCCTGACCGTGCAGGGCGAGCAGGTGCGCCTGGTGGCCCAGGAGATGCTCAATGCCCTCGGTGCGCTGGAGAAAAAACTGGCGCCGGCCAACCAGGAGCGGCCGTTTCGTATCCGCATCTTTGTGTCCCTGGCCGTGCGTTGGTTATTGCCCCGGCTAAGCGCCTTCTACGCTGCCAATCCCGGGCTGGCGCTGTCCATCGAGACCGTGGGTGGTGAGGCGGTAGAAACCAGCGGCGACTGCGATGCCTATGTGTTGTACCTGCCCGGCGGCCTGGACGAACGGGTGCTGACGCCGCTGTTCGACGAGTACCTGATTCCCGTGTGTGCGCCTTTGCTGTCCGGTGATGTGCCGCCGCCGCGCTCGCTGGAAGAACTCAGTGACCACGCGCTGATCCACGGCTCCACCAGTCGCTTTGAATGGACCACCTGGCTCAAGGCCCATGGTGGCGATAGCGAGCGCAGCTTCAAGCACCTGATGTTCAACCTCGACGACCTGGCGCTGGATGCCGCCAGCCGGGGGCTGGGGGTGGCCATGAGCGACCTGATGCTGGCCCAGGACGCGATTGCGCGGGGCAGTTTGGTGGTGCCGTTTGGGCAGCCGCTGAAAACCGGTGGGGTGTATGCGTTGTGGCTACGCGATAGCGCGGCGGCGCATCCGGCGTGTAGTGCGGTGTTGCAGTGGTTTGAGCGGCAGAGTGAGCGGGTGGTGCCGGCGTAACGGCTTGGCCGCCCCCCCCCCCCCCCACCCCCCCGGGGGCGAGGGGGGGGTTAAACTGACACCG
>JBCECW010000304.1:4952-5487 GCA_039207785.1 Pseudomonas sp.
TGCCCTCACCCCCAGCCCCTCTCCCGCAGGCGGGAGAGGGGAGCTTAACCGTGACTCGGTCAGTCCCCTCGCCCCCACGGGGAGAGGGCTAGGGTGAGGGGGCAGGCGACGACTAACTTACAGATTGATCGCCCCTTGCAACGCCTTGATCGCCGGATCACCCACCGGCGCCACCAGCGCGTAGTTGTAGTCGGGGCTGGACCAATAATCCGCCTGCAACTCGCCATCGCGCCTTGCGCCACGATCAAGCAAGTAATGCTGCGGACCTGGCGGGCGAATATAAAAACTGACCTTGCGCCCATCCTCGCTCTGGTACACCAGCATCGCCGCTGCGCCCTGTTCAGTGCTGATCATCCGCCCGCCCACCGGCTTGAAACCGGCGGCGGCAAGGTCGGGAATGCGGTCGGCGCGGGCGAAGTGTTGGTCCAGCCAGCCCTGGGCATCGCCCGAGGTCCAGTCGTTGGCCATGCCGTCTTTCACTGCAAACATCCGGTAGGCCTGCATGGCGTCGGCCATGGGCAGCATATGGCTGGCG
>JBCECW010000305.1:0-5480 GCA_039207785.1 Pseudomonas sp.
GATCAAGGCCGGCGCCCTGGTTGAGCTGGACCACAGCAAGATCCCTAACTGGAAAAACCTCGACCCCGAACTGATGAAGTTCGTCGAGAGCAAAGACCCCGGCAATCGCCACGCCGTGATCTACGACTGGGGCACCACGGGCCTGGGCATGAACCGCAGCCTGCTTGAAGCGAAAATGCCCGATGCACCGTTTGATTCGCTTGATCTGCTGTTCAAGCCCGAGATCGTCAGCCGCTTTAAATCCTGCGGCGTGGCGATGATCGACAGCCCGGAGGATGTGTACCCCATGGTGCTCAACTACCTTGGCCTGGACCCGCAGCAACCGACTGCCGAGAACCTGGAAAAGGCCAATGCGCTGCTGAAAACCATCCGCCCGAACCTGCGCTATATCGCCTCGAGTACCTATATCAACGACCTGGCCAACGGCAATATCTGCCTGGTGCTGGGCTGGTCTGGCGATATGGAGATTGCCCGGGTGCGGGCCCAGGAAGCCGGGATCAAAGACACCATCCAGTACATTGCGCCGCGCGAAGGGGCACTGACCTGGTTTGGCTTTCTGGTCATCCCCCAGGGCGCGCCGAACCTGGACGCGGCCTATCGCTTTATTAATGAAACCCTGGAGCCGAAGGTCAGCGCCGACTTCACCGCCACCGTCGGTTATGCCAATGCGGTACCGGCCAGCCTGGCGCTGCTACCCGAATCGGTCAGCAGCAACCCGGCGATTTTTCCGCCCGATGACGTGCGCAAGAAAATGTTCTGGCAGGCCGAGCCCACCCCTAAGCAACTACGCGATATGACCCGCGCGTGGAGCCGCTTCAAGACTTCGCAGTAGCTCCTTCTTTTCTACCGGGGCTGCATGGCCCCTTCGCCCAAGGATTTAGTAATGCCTTCTACAGCCACTCAATCTGCCATTGTTCAGACTGAGCAAGGAGCCCTGCGCGGAACCTTTGATAGCGCCACGGGCCTACACCGCTTTGCCGGTATTCCCTATGCCCAGCCGCCCGTAGGTGCGCTGCGCTTTTGCCCACCACAGCCGCACGAAGGCTGGAGCGGTATCCGTGATGCCAGCCGATTTGGCCCGGCGGCGGCGCAGTTGTTCGACCCCACCGAAGGCGAGTTCGCCGAGTTCACCGACGAGCCGCAGGTTGCCGGCCAGCCCTGGGTGGGCGCCGAGGATTGCCTGACGCTAAACGTCTGGACGCCTTCACTGCAGTCGCAGAACAAGCCCGTGGTGATCTGGATTCATGGCGGCGCCAACTGGCTGGAGAGCAGCCGCCTGGCCTGCTATCACGGCGACCGCCTGGCCGAGAACGGCGATGTGGTGTTTGTCTCCATCAACTATCGCCTGGGCGTATTCGGCTTTCTCGATATCAGCGTATTGGGTGGCGAGGGGTATTCCGGCGCGCATTCCCACGGGCTGCTTGATCAGCTGCAGGCGCTGCGTTGGATCCAGCGCAATATCGCCCGGTTTGGTGGCGACCCACACAACATCACGCTGATGGGCGAGTCGGCCGGCAGCATTGATATCAGCTGGCACCTGGCGAGCGGGCAATTGAACGGCCTGGTCAGCCGGGTGGTGATGATGAGTGGCTATGCCGGGCTGCCGGGGCTGAGTGGCGACCTGACCTACGGGCTCGCCGATGCCTCGGCAGGCGAGCTTGCCCGCCAGTTTTTCGCTGACTGCACTATCGACAGCTTCCAGCAGTTGAGCGAGATGAGTACGGCCGACCTGATGCTGAAGGTTCATCAGCTCAGCGAAAGCAAGGACATGCTGTTCCATATGGACTCGCTGTTCTGGCCCAAGGCCCACGCCAAAAGTTCGCTTGAAGACCCGATTGCCTTTGCGGCCCGAGGGGCGGCCACCGGCATCGATATCATCATTGGCTTTACGAACTACGAAATGGGCCTGTGGCTGAACTGGGACGAGCAACTCGACCAGCTCGGGATGGATGCCGTGATCGCCCAGCTTGGTATTCCGGCGGCGTTGGCCGACTCGGCCAAGGCGCTTTACCGGGACACCTTTCCTGATGAAACCGATGGCCAGCGCGCCATGCACCTGCTGGGTGATAGTGCCTTTGTCATGCCCTCGCTGTGGGCGGCCGAAGGGTTGGCGCAGAACAACCGGGTAAAGGTCTATCGGTTTGATCGGCAAACCGACCCTCGGCGCCGTGCCCAGCATGCTGCCGACCAGGTGTATTTCTTCGACAAGCTGGACACCTATGTCGGCAAGCAACTGGCCGGTGTGGCCGCCAACGAGGAGGACCGCCAGCAACGCGAAGCGCTGGTGACGCTGATGCAGGGCGTGATTTTCGCGTACGCCCGAAACGGCGACCCAGGCGTGGCGAATTGGGCCGACTACGACACCGAGCAGCGTCCGCTGCTGGCCCTGGACAGCACGCCAAGCCTGCACTCAGACCCCTATCGCCAACGCCGCGAATGGTGGTTCCAGCACATCTATCCAACGGCTTAAACACCCCACAACAATAAAACCGGGAGTCAAGAATGAAACGCGCACTTCATATGGCCCTTGTCGGGGTGGCAATCGCACCCTGGATGGCGTGCCAGGCCATTACCCTCAACGATGATTTCAGCCTCGACCTGACGGCCGGGGTCTACAGCGACTACCACTCGCGCGGCATGTCGCAAACCCAGGGCGACCCGGCTATCCAGGGCTCGGCCACGCTATCCCATGCCAGCGGCTTGTATGCCGGCATCTGGAGCTCCAACGTCGACTATGGCTACGGCAGCAAAACGCGCCAGGAAATTGATTACTACGCCGGCTACCTGTGGCAGCTCACCGACGACATCAGCCTGGACCTGACCTACTACCAATACGAATACCCGCGCGAGGGTGCGCTGAACAACAGCGAAACCTACGCCAAGCTCAGCGCCTACGGGGGTTATGTCGGCGGTTACTACTCCGACGACCTGGCAGGCGACCAGAGCTATTTCTACAGTTTCGTCGGCTACGAAACCACGCTGCCGCAGGAGGTGGGCCTGGATCTGCGTTACGGCAAGGTGGACTTCAAGGACGACACCTTCTTCGATAAAAACGAGAAGGGGCGCGCCAGCTACAACGAATGGCAAGTCACGTTAAGCAAGACCCTGTTCGAGCTGGACTGGTCGTTGGCCTATGCCGATAGCGATCTGTCCAAGACCGAGTGCGCCAGCTACAACGGCTTCGACGACGTCTGTGGGCCGAGCGTGATTGCGGGTGTCAGCAAGGCGTTTTGATCGACGTTTTCTTCAAGACCCAATCGCTGCTCCTGCAGACCGCACAATCGGTAGGAGCGGCTTCACCTGCGAAGCTTTCAGTGAGTCCTTTGATTAAGAACTCCGTCCCGCTCTTTCTCGCCTATCTCGTTTTGTCCATTTGCTTACCCACTTCGCTCGCCCGCAAAGCCGTAATCTCTACATTTGCCCGCCATAGCTGACTTATCCCACTCGCCTACAGGCCTACCGTTAGCCATCGCAGGAGAGTCAATTCCTGGTCGTATAACGTGCCAGATACGCACCCTGGTGCGTTCTTTTATGCGTAATTTACTGTGTATTTACATGCGTAATATGTTGTGTATTATGGGCCGTGATAGACCTGCAGCTACCGCAGGGGGTAGTCCGGAAGCACATTAACCGTCAGGGATCAGCGTATCCCCCCGGCCGCAGGCCGGAGTCAATCAGTCGGATGGCTCTGTGAGGCCACCCCGAAGCCGTTTTGGCGGCCCGTAATCATCGCGCCCTGTTTTTGTGGGGCTAGGAAATCTTATGACCGCACTACTAGCACGAGCTGATCAGGCAGTGTCTGCCACGGCGATGGCCAGAAGTTTTGGCGCAAACCTGAGGAGTGTCACCAGTGGGGAGGTGTCCCATCTGGTCGTCTTCAAGGACAACGAGCCAGCCGCAGTGCTGATGGGCATCGAAGCCTTTCAAGCAATGTGTGACGAACTCGAGGACTTGCGTGCAGACATGCTGGCCGCCGAGCGCTTGAGTAGCCTCGACGAGAAGAATACGGTGAGCCACGAGGACATGGTGGCTCGCTACAAATAGCGAACCCAGCAATGATCTGGACAGTTACGTACCTGAACGAAGTAACGCAGGACTTGGACCAACTCGGCCGAGCAGAAGCTCGAAGAGTTTTGCGAGTCATCGAGGAACGCATCATCAACGGCGAGCCGGACAAGATCGGCAAAGCGTTGCGTGGTCCGCTCGCGGGCTGTCGGCGGATTCGAGCCGGCGACATCCGCATTGTTTACAGAATTAACGGCACAGAAATTGTTCTGGTTGTATGCGTCGGCCCGCGTCGGGACGATGAGGTTTACCAGATGGCGTTGAGCCGAGTCTGACCCCGCTACGGCGGGGTTGGTTTTTTAGTTATACGCAAGCCTCCCGGCCCACGCGAAAAAACCAGCCGCGCTATACCGCCACCCCAAGTTCCTTGCCGTGCCAGCCGCCATCACGCTCGCAAAGGATCAGCAAACGGTTGCCAAGCCCCGTCGTGCTGGCCACGCAGCGCCCGTGGTTATCCCAGAACGCACTCTGCCCAGCGGCCTGCCAGCCGCCTGTGGGGCCGCCGTGGTTGGCCATCAGAATGGCCATGCCGTGGTGCTGGGCATGGCCCTGCAACAACGCGCTGTCACGCCCATAGCCGGCTTCGCCGATCAGCACGCCGGTGGCATATACCTGGGCGCCTTGCGCCGCGGCGGCGGCCAGGTGCTCGGCGTGGGTGAAGTCGGCACAGACGGACAGGGCGACCGGGAGCCCGGCAATGGACAGCAGTTCGCCGCCAGTGCCCGGGGCGAAAAACTGCTCTTCACCGGGGTGCAGGTATTGCTTGGTATAGATGGAGAGCGAGCCATCGCCATGCAGTACATAGGCGGCGATCTGCGGTTTGCCGTGGTCGGCTGGCCGCATGGGCAAACCGACTACGGTGGTCATGCCGGCGTCTTTGGCCAGTGCGCGTAGTGGCGCCAGCAGGGACGTGTCGGCCGTCTGCGCCAGGTCATGGGCCAGGGTCGGTTCATAGCCGGTGAGGGACAATTCCGGGAACAGCAAAAAATCCACACCCTGCTCACGCGCGCGCTGCATAAGCGCCAGGTGCAATGCCAGGTTGCCGGCCAGATCGCCGGGCTGTACCGCACATTGCGCGGCCGCCAATACCGCCATTGCCATAACGCTCTCCGCAAAAAGACGCTGATGCTAACGCATCGCAGCTACTGCCGCTCAAACAGCACATCCAGCCTGGCGCAAGCCAGTACGTTGCCGGCAGCGTACTCGTGTAGCTCGCCGAGTGTGTCGACCGCGCCGGGGTCCAGCTCGCAACTCAAGGCAAACAACTGAAACACGTAGCGATGAGGGCCGTGGCCTTTGAGTGCGCGCGGGCCCACGTAGGCGCGTTTGCCGAAGGTGTTGGCCGCGAAGCGGCCGGCCAATTCGCCTTCGGGCAGGCCGTTGCTGCTCGGGGGAATACCGAACAGCAGCAAGTG
>JBCECW010000306.1:0-5474 GCA_039207785.1 Pseudomonas sp.
GGGTGTAGCGGTAGCTGAACGGCTGGGCCATCAGCACCATGGCTTCGTAGCAGGCCGAGTCGCCGTGGGGGTGGAATTTACCCAGCACGTCACCGACGGTACGCGCCGATTTCTTGTGCTTGGAGTCGGCGTCCAGGCCCAGTTCGCTCATGGCATAGACGATGCGCCGCTGCACCGGCTTGAGGCCGTCGCCGATATGCGGCAGGGCGCGGTCCATGATCACGTACATGGAATAGTTGAGGTAGGCCTGCTCGGTGAAGTCGGCGAGCGAACGGCGCTCAACGCCGTCCAGGCTCAGGTCTAGAGAGTCGCTCATGCGTGCCTCATTGAGTGGTGGTCTGGCGCAGCACCAGGGTGCCGTCGCGCTGGGTGAATTCCAGTTGTTTGAGAGCGCTCATACCGAGCAACACCTCATCGCCATGCATGCCGGGCGCGACGATGCCGCGCACGTTATGCAGGACGATCTCGCCTACTTGCAGGCTGTCGATCTGGGTGCGGTAACCGTTGCTCATGCCATTGGCCGTGCTCAGGGTGACCGGCGCACCGCGTTGCAGCTTGAGGCTGTCGGCAACGCTGGCCGGAATCGCCACATCGGTGGCGCCGGTGTCGAGCATAAACAGCACGGTAGTGCCGTTGATGGCGCCGGTGGACATAAAGTGGCCCTGACCGTTGCTGGCCAGGCGCACCTCGATAAAGCCCTGGCCATGGGACGACATCGGCACCTGGTTAGGGTTGTGCTTCTTGTCTTCCCAGATGCCAAAAAAGTGCGTGGCCAGCGCCAGGCCGGCGCCCCAGAACAGCACCCACATCACGCGCCCAGCGCGCTGACCGGCGGTCTGCTTGCTCACGGCTTGGCGCTCCAGCCAGCAGCCGGAGCGGCAAAGCGCCAGACGATCGGGCGGTCTTCGCCATCGCCACGGGCCTTGTTGCCGTTGTCCACGCCGATCCAGGCGCCTTTTTCGTCGATGGTCAGGGCTTCGGCCATACCCCAGGGTTCGTCGTATTTGCGCGCATCGGTCAGCGCTTCATTGGCGAACGACCAGCAGTGCTCGGCCTCGCCGGTATCGGCAGCGCGACGGCAGATCTGGTGGGTCAGTCGCTCCAGGGTATAGAGGTGGTTCTTGTACAGCGCGACGTCGGAGAAGTCCTTGGGCATGGCCTTGCTGCCCATTTGCGGCGGCGGCAACTGTTCACCGCCTTCGCTCATCAGCACGCAACCGCCGGCGCATTTCCAACTGCCGTCGATTTTATGCAGCACCAGCAAACCCCGGCGCTCACGTTCGGCAGCCAGCCACAGGCGCTCGCCCTTGGCGTCGATGACCAGGCCTTCGAACAGGGCATTGAAGTGCAGCAACATGCCGCGTG
Organism: Pseudomonas sp.; assembly: GCA_039207785.1. Taxonomy (GTDB): domain Bacteria; phylum Pseudomonadota; class Gammaproteobacteria; order Pseudomonadales; family Pseudomonadaceae; genus Aquipseudomonas. The sequence goes on from JBCECW010000306.1 coordinate 1,366, forward strand.
CGCGCGCCTGGTTGACCAGGCTGGGCGGCAGGTTCAGCCACTCGCCGCTGCCGGCCGGCGGAATCATCAGCACCGCCGAGGTGGCTTCGCTGACCAGGTAGCGGTTGCCCTTGCCGTCGCAGGTAATGCCTTCGAAATCCAGGGCGCCGCCACGGGTCAGCCCCGACAGCCAGTTGCGCACACGCACGCCCCAGGGCAGCGGGCTTTGCGGCGGGGCCGGGGCGTCGAAGTGTTCCTCTTCGGCGTTCAGCACCGCGCCATTGGCGGTCAGGCGGTAGATGCGGTCGTCATCGCGGTCGGACACCGTCCACAGCGCATCGCCACACCAGGCCAGGCCCGAGAGGTTGCCGGTGGGCATGCCTTCCACGGCCTGTTCGCTGAGCAATTTCAGCTCCTCGAACGGCGGCTGCGGCACCGGCGCCACTTCGTCCACGGCGCTGTCCATGGCAATCACGGGCTGGGGCTTGCTGGGCGCCGCAGTTTGCGCGAAAGCAGGAGCAGCTATCAGCAGCAGGGCTGCGAACAGCTGGCGCATCAAGCCAGAACCTCGGCCAGGTCACCCTTGGATTCCAGCCAGGTCTTGCGGTCGCCTGCGCGTTTTTTCGCCAGCAGCATATCCATCAGCTCCTGGGTGACTTCGAAGTCTTCCAGGGTCAGTTGCACCAGGCGGCGGGTGTTGGGGTCCATGGTGGTTTCGCGCAGTTGCGGCGGGTTCATTTCACCCAGGCCTTTAAAGCGCGTGACCTGTGGCTTGCCGCGTTTTTTCTCGGCCACCAGGCGGTCGAGAATGCCATCGCGCTCGGCTTCGTCGAGGGCGTAGAAAATCTCTTTACCGAGGTCAATGCGGTACAGCGGCGGCATGGCCACATACACGTGGCCGGCATCCACCAGCGCGCGGAAGTGGCGCACGAACAGGGCGCAGAGCAGGGTGGCGATATGCAGGCCGTCGGAGTCGGCGTCGGCGAGAATGCAGATCTTGCCGTAGCGCAGCTGGCTCAGGTCGGCAGCGCCTGGGTCTACACCGATGGCCACGGCAATGTTGTGCACTTCCTGGCTGGCCAGTACTTCGCCGCCATCGACTTCCCAGGTATTCAGGATCTTGCCGCGCAGCGGCAGGATGGCCTGGAACTCTTTGTCCCGTGCCTGCTTGGCCGAGCCGCCGGCGGAGTCACCTTCCACCAGGAACAGTTCCGAGCGCATCGGGTCTTGCCCGGCGCAGTCGGCCAGCTTGCCGGGCAGCGCTGGGCCTTGGGTAATGCGTTTGCGTTCGACTTTCTTACCCGCTTTAAGGCGGCGGCCGGCGTTGCTGATCGCCAGTTCTGCCAGTTGCAGGCCAAGTTCGGGGTGTTGGTTCAGCCACAGGCTAAAGGCATCCTTGACCACGCCGGAAACGAATGCCGACGCTTCGCGGGACGACAGGCGCTCTTTGGTCTGCCCGGAGAATTGCGGCTCCTGCATCTTCATCGAGAGGACGAAGGCGATGCGTTCCCAGACGTCTTCCGGCGCCAGTTTTACCCCGCGTGGCAGCAGGCTGCGGAATTCGCAGAACTCGCGCATGGCATCCAGCAAACCTTGGCGCAGGCCGTTGACGTGGGTGCCGCCCTGGGCGGTGGGGATCAGGTTGACGTAGCTTTCCTGCACGCTTTCGCCGCCTTCGGGCAGCCACAGCAGGGCCCAGTCCACGGCTTCCTTGTTACCGGCCAGGCTGCCGCAGAAGGGCTCGTTGGGCAGGCGCTCGACTTCGGCGACCGAGTCGGCCAGGTAGGAACGCAGGCCGTCTTCGTAGTACCACTCGACCTTTTCGCCGCTGGCTTTGTCTTCGAAGCTGACCGCCAGGCCCGGGCACAGTACGGCCTTGGCCTTGAGTACATGCTTGAGGCGGCTGACGGAGAACTTGTGCGAATCGAAGTACTTGGCGTCCGGCCAGAAATGCACGCTGGTGCCGGTGTTGCGCTTGCCGACGGTGCCGATCACTTCCAGGTCGGTGGCTTTGAAGCCATCGGCGAAGGTCATGCGGTATTCGTTGCCGTCGCGTTTGACCCGCACTTCCACCACGGTGGACAGGGCGTTAACCACCGAGATGCCCACGCCGTGCAGGCCGCCGGAGAACTGGTAGTTCTTGTTGGAGAACTTACCGCCGGCGTGCAGTTTGGTCAGGATCAGCTCAACGCCCGGTACGCCTTCTTCGGGGTGGATGTCCACCGGCATACCGCGGCCGTCGTCGCAGACTTCCAGGGAATTGTCTTCGTGCAGGATCACCTGCACCGACTTGGCGTGACCGGCCAGGGCTTCGTCGACGCTGTTGTCGATCACTTCCTGGGCCAGGTGGTTGGGCCGGCTGGTGTCGGTGTACATGCCCGGGCGCTTGCGCACCGGATCGAGGCCGGAAAGGACTTCGATGGCGTCTGCGTTGTAAGAGCTGGAACCTTGCTGGGCCATGGGGTCTCGTTCGTCAGTCGTTAAATGTCGGAAAAATCGAAATCGCGCCAGGTACTCGAGGCAAACCCGGCAAATGCCAACAGCGCGGGCAGGCGCTGGGCGAAGCCCTGGAAGCCGTGGTCACCACCGGCCTGGATACGCAGCGCGCAGCCCCGGTAGAAGGTCTGGGCATGGCGATAATCAAGGGTTTCGTCGGCTGTCTGCAACCACACCTGATAACGCGCGGGGTCGGCGGGGGCTGGCACTTCCAGTTCGCCCAGGGCCGCGACGTGATCGAGGGTCAGTTCCCAGGTTTCGCCGGTGTAATGGTTGGTCTGGGTACCCAGGTGGCCCGCGAACAGCCGGTGCGGATTGACCGCCGGGTTGATCACCAGCGCCTTCAGGCCATGGCGCTCGGCCAGGTGCGTCGCATAGTAGCCGCCAAGGGAGCTGCCGACCAGCACCGGGCTGCCGAGCTCGGCGATGGCCTCTTCCAACTGGGCAATGGCCTGGCGCGGGTGGTGATGCAGGGCGGGCATACGCAGGTGGTCGCTCCAGCCCAGGCGCTGGAATACCGTGGCCAGCTGGCTGGCTTTTTGCGAAGCCGGCGAGCTATTGAGGCCATGTATATAAAGAAGGGTTGGGGTGTCGTTCAGCACGCGGGCGACTCCTGAATCGTAGCGGCGCACTTTAGCAAACATGGCGCGGGCGTACGCTCAATAACCCTTGATGCTGTAGTCGACGACAAAATGAATGCCGGTCACCCGCGAAACGCCGGTTTCCAGCTGGCCATCGGCATGCAGGCGCAGCCAGCGGTAGCCGGGGGCGGTGTCATCGACCTGGAATTCTTCGCTACCCGGGGCAAATTGCACGCAGGTAGACGGCGAGGCCAGCAGGCGGACGCCGTTGCGCAGTTGGTCGAATTCCTGGTGCACATGGCCCCACAGCACGGCGCGCACCTGGGGGAAACGGTCGAGCACGGCAAAGAATTCATCGGGGTTGCGCAGGCCGATCGGCTCCATCCAGCGGCAGCCGATGGACACCGGGTGGTGGTGGAAACACACCAGGTGATGGCGCTCCGGCGCTTCGCTCAGGGCCTGGACCAACAGATTGAGCTGGGCTTCTTCGAGGTAACCGGGCACGGCGCCGGGGATGGAGGAATCCAGCACAGTGATGCGCCAGTTGCCCAAGTCGACCACTTGGTCCAGCAAGTCAGTGCCGACGCAGGCTTGCTGCATCACCGGCACCTCATCGTGGTTGCCGGGGAACCAGCGCGCGATGCCGGGCAGGGCGGCGGTCATCTCACGGAAGCGGTTATAGGAGGCCAGCGTGCCGTCCTGGGACAGATCGCCAGTGGCGAGCATCAGGTCGATCTGCGGTTGCTCGCGCTGCACCCGCTCGATGACCTTTTCCAGGCTGTCGCGGGTATCCATGCCCAACAGCTTGCCGTCCTCTTCTGCAAACAGGTGGCTGTCGGAGAGCTGCACCAGCAGCACCGACGAATCAGCAGAGGGAATGGACGAGCTCGGCAAGGCCGTCTCCTTGAGCGGTTTGGTGAGAATTATGGTTGTTTAGAACGCTGCCGGTAAAGGCGCGATATGGGCTTATGTCACAGTTAAAGGGCGCGATTGGCGAATTTCCTAGCGAACCGGCTCCAACTCGTGACCGCAGGCCAGGCAGTGACTCAGCCA
>JBCECW010000307.1:0-3331 GCA_039207785.1 Pseudomonas sp.
CGACAAGGACAACAGCCCGCACTGGCATTGGCCGGATGTGGCCAGTATTCCGCGCTCCGTGGTGGAGGCGCATTTTGTGCCTACGTGGGAGGGGGAGCATCCGTTGCGGGATTTGTAGGCTGGGTTGAAATCCAGCCCCCTCTCCCTAGCCCTCTCCCCGCTGGGGCGAGGGGACTGGAGCCGTGTACGGTCGGGCTCCCCTCGCCCGCTTGCGGGAGAGGGGCTGGGGGAGAGGGCGCTGTTAACGCTCGCGCAACGCCTCTGCCTTGGCGCGCAAAATCGGCTTGAGCAGGTAGCTCAGGATGCTTTTCTTGCCGGTGATGATATCCACCGACGCCACCATCCCAGGAATGATCAACAGCGGTTTTTCATCGGTGCCCAGGTGGCTTTTGTCGGTGCGCAGCTTGATCAGGTAGAAGGTGGTCTTGCCGTCTTCTTCGGTCACGGTATCCGCGCCGATCTGTTCCAGCTTGGCTTTTAGCCCGCCATAAATGGTGTAGTCATAGGCGGTGAATTTTACGATTGCCTCTTGGCCCGGATGCAGGAAGGCAATGTCTTGCGGACGGATTTTCGCTTCCACCAGCAAGGTGTCGTCCAACGGCACCACTTCCACCAGGTCACTGCCCGGCTGGATCACCCCGCCAATGGTGTTGACCATCAGGCTCTTCACAATGCCGCGCACCGGCGAGGTCACCAGCGTACGGTTCACCCGGTCTTCCAGGGCCTTGCCGGTGGCTTGCGATTTGCTCAGTTCCGTACGCGCTTCGTTCAGCTGGGTCAGGGCATCGCTGCGGAATTTGCCACGGGTTTCGTCGATCTTGCGCTCGGCTTCGGTGATGGCCGACTGCGCGCGGGGAATGGCCAGGCTGGTGGCGTCCATCTGCCCACGGTTTTCCACTTCGGCGCGTTTCAGGCGCAGCACTTCCACCTGGGAAATCGCACCCTGGGCCACCAACGGCTCGGACATGGCGATTTCCTGGCGCAGCAAGGTCAGGCTGTTGCGGTACTGGTCCTGCTTGGACTGGAACTCGCGCAGCTCCTGCTGCTTTTGCACCAGTTGCTGTTGCAGCCCGGCCACTTCGTCGCTGAGCTGTTGCTGGCGGCTCTGGTACAGCTGCAGTTCACTGTCGGCCTGGCTCGGCACCTTGGCGCGCACATCGCTGCTGATTTCCAGCGGCTTGCCTTCGGTTTCGGCCACCAGGCGGTCGACGCGCAGTTGCCAGCCCAGGCGCTCAGCTTCGGTTTCGCCAACGTTGGAAACAAAGCGCGTGTCATCCAGGCGTACCAGGGGGTCGCCCACTTTGACGATCTGCCCTTCGTGCACATAAAGCTCGGCGACGATACCGCCTTCCAGGTTCTGGATTTTCTGGATCTTGGACGAGGGAATGGCTTTGCCATCGCCACGGGTCACTTCGTCGATCTGGGCAAAGTGCGCCCAGCCGAACATAAATACAAAGAAGGCGATCAACCCCCAGATGGTCAGGCGCACCACGCGCGGGGCGTCTTCCACCAGGGCTTTGCTGAGTTCGGGCAGCGGTTCGCCTTCCAGCGAACGGCGGCCTTTGAAGTAACGAGCGAGGCTATTAAGCGACACTGATTTGCCCCTTGCGCAGAGCTTCCATAACGGCGTTTTTCGGGCCATCGGCAATGATCTGGCCCTTGTCGATAATCAGCAGGCGGTCCACCAGATCGAGCATCGAGGAACGGTGGGTGATCAGCAGCACCGTCTTGGTGGCAATCACCGCTTGCAGACGCTGCTTGAGGTGCACTTCACCGGTGTTGTCCATGCCGCTGGTGGGTTCGTCCAGCAGCAAGATCGGCGGATCAAGCAACAGAGCACGGGCCAGGGCCACGTTCTGGCGCTGGCCGCCGGACAGCTGGTGGCCGCGCTCGCCTACTTGCAGCTCGTAGCCTTGCGGATGCACCCGGGCAAATTCGTGTACGCCGGCCAGTTCAGCGGCTTGCAGCACCAGCTCGTCTTCTACATAACGCGCGCCGCTGACCAGGTTGTCGCGCAGCGTGCCGCTGAACAGGTGGATATCCTGTGGCACGTAGCCGATGTTATGGCGCAGTTCGCTGATATCCAGCTGGCGCATATCCACGCCATCCACCAGCAGGCTGCCGGAGTCGGCCTGGTGCAGGCCCACCAGCAGCTTGGCCAGCGAACTCTTGCCCGAACCACTGCGGCCGATGATGCCGACCTTCTCGCCCGGACGAATCACCAGGTTCATATTCACCAGCGCGGTGTTCTGCTGCTGCGGGTAGTTGAAGTTCAACTGGCGCAGTTCGATGGCGCCTTGTACGCGCTGCCGGGTCAGCGGGCGGTCGTCGGCCTGGCGCTCTTGCGGCAGGTCCATCATCTGGTCCACCGAGGCCATGGTGACCTTGGCCTGCTGATAGCGGCTCAGCAGCCCGGACAGTTGCGACAGCGGCCCCAGCGCGCGGCCACTGAGCATATAGCAGGCGATCAGGCCGCCCATGCTGAGGTTGCCGTCGATGATCTGGTAGACGCCGAAAATGATCATGATCACCCCGGCCAGCTGCTGGATCAGCATGGTCGAGTTCATCGCCAGGTTGGACAGCATGCGCGCCTTGAGCTCCAGGCGGCTGAGGGTGCCAATGGTTTGTTCCCACTGGTACTGGCGCTCGCTTTCGGCGTTATTGACCTTTACCGCATCCAGGCCCGCCAGGGTTTCGATCAGGCCGGACTGGCGTTCAGCGGCCAGGGCCATGGTGCGCTCGATGGTTTCGGTCAGCGGCTTTTGCAGCGCCCAGCTGATCAGCAAGGCCAGTGGAAAGGCCAGCACCGGAATCCACACCAGGTGCCCGCCCAGCAAGGCGATCACCAGCAACACCAGCAAGGTGAATGGCAGGTCGATCAGGCTGGTGAGGGTCAGCGAGGCGAGGAAGTCGCGCAGGGTCTGAAATTCGTGGATGTTCTGCGCGAAGCTGCCCACCCGCTTGGGCCGGTACTTCATCGACATGCCGACGATGCGTTCGAACAAGGTGGCGGAAATGATCAGGTCGGTCTTTTTACCGGCCAGGTCCAGGCACAGGCCGCGCAGGCTTTTCAGCAGGATATCGAACAGGTAGGCGCCGCTGATGCCGATGGCCAGCACCCACAGCGTGGCAGCGGCCTGGTTGGGCACCACGCGGTCGTACACGTTCATGACGAACAGCGGCGCGCCGAGGGAGATGATATTGATCAGCAGGCTGGCGGCGATGGCATCGGCGTACAACCAGCGCGAGCGCTTGAGGGTGTCGCGAAACCAGGAGGCGGTACGCGGAATCAGCGAGCCGTTGTCGGCATCGAACTTGTGTTGCGGTTGGG
>JBCECW010000307.1:3341-5471 GCA_039207785.1 Pseudomonas sp.
TTTTTCCACTGCCACTTGCACTTCGCCGCCGTCGCTTTCGCTGAGCAGCAGGCGCGCATAGGTGGCGTCGATGGCCACCAGAATGGCGGCCCGGCCATCCTTGAGCATCAGCATGGCCGGCAGTGCCATGGCAGGAATCTGCTCCAGCTTGCGTTGCAGCAGACGCCCTTGCAGGCCGGCACGAGCCGCGGCACGGGGCAGCAGTTCTGGGCTCAGGCGCTGGGCCGGCAGGGGCAGCCCGGTGGTCAGCATGGCCCGGCTCACCGGCTTCTGATGCAGGGCACACAACGACAACAGGCTATCGAGCAGCGGGTCGTCATGCTGGCCACGGGGATCATGGTGAAGCGGGGTTGGAGTAACGTTTGATTCCACGCTAAACACTCTTGGCACTGATGAGGGGGTGCAGCTGGGCTGTCCATAGCGAGTACGGCCGCGTCCGATAAAGACGTAGGCCGAAGCAACGCGGGTGTGTGGGAACTTTAGCTGGTTGTGGACGTGGGGGCTAACGGTGCGTGGGGAAAATGATCGTATTTTCCTGTGAGCATCTGGATTCCGAATCGTCGGACCGCCGCCTGCGCGGGAATGACGGATGTTTTGATATCGACACCGTCATCCCCGCGCAGGCGGGGATCCAGAATTTCGGCCAAAACACACCTTTCAGCCACAAACAAAAACGCCACGTCCGCAAACGAACGTGGCGCTTTCAACAGCCCTTAGTTCAAGCCTGGCAATGCAATCTTCGGCTTCACTTCGTTCTGCACCACGGTTTCCATCGGCGCGACCACGCCTTGGGTTTTCAGCAAGGTGCCGAGGGTGGCTTGCAGGCGGTACTGGGTGTACTGCTCGGCCAGCTTGATTTCGGCCAGGCGGCGCTGGGCGCTGAACAGCTCGTTTTCGCTGTCGAGCAAGTCCAGCAGGGTACGTTCGCCCAGGCCGAATTGTTTTTGGTAGGCGGCGCGCACTTCGCTGGTTTCATCCACGTATTTCTGCGCGATCGGCAACTGGGTACGGGCGTTGGTCAGCGCGTTCCAGGCCAGGCCCAGTTCTTCGTTGAGCTGGCGCAGGGCGTTGTTGCGGATATCCAGCGCTTCGCCGGCCTGGTAGGAGCGCGCCTCGAGGGTGGCCTTGTCGCTGCCGCCGCTATAGAGGTTGTAGCGCATGCGCACCATGGCTTCCCATTCGTTGTAGTGCCCGTCCTGGCCGTCGATATCGTTGTTGGCGGAACGGCCGAGCTCAGCATCGAAACGTGGGTAGAAGGCCGACTTGGCGGCGTTGTACTGCTGCTCGGCGGCGGCGATATCGGCTTCGGCCGAACGCAGCACCGGGCTGTTTTCGATCATCTGCTGACGGGCCTGGGCCAGGGTGTCGGGCAGTTGCACGCCGGTGCTCGGCTGCTGCAGGTCGACGGCATCGGCGCCCACGGCGCTATAGAAGTTGGTTTGCGCATCGACCAGGTTGGTCTGCTCGGTGATCAGGTTGTTGCGGGCCTGGGCCAGGCGCGCTTCGGCCTGGTTAAGGTCGGCAATCCGGCCTACACCACGGTCGGTGCGCAGGCGGATCTGGTCGTGAATACGTTCGTGGCTGTCGAGGTTGTCCTGGGCCAGACGCACCAGTTCCTGGCGGGTCAGCACTTCCAGGTAGACCTGGGCGACGGTCAGCGCGGTGCGCTCGGAGGTATTGAGCAAGGCATAGGCGCGGGAATTGACGGTGGCCTTGTTGCGGCCCACTTCGCTGGAGGTGGCGAAGCCGTCGAACAGCATCTGGCTCAGGCGCACAGTGGATTCGCCACGGCTCAAGGTATTCCAGTCGTTGCTGCCAGCCTCGGCACGGCTCGACGGGTTGTCGGTGCCTTCGCGGCCATAACCGGCCAGCACATCCACTTTCGGTAGATAGCCACCCTGGGCAGCACGCAAGCCGGAGTCGGCGGCCAGGCGCCGGTTTACTGCCGCGTGAACTTCCGGGTGTTCGGTGACCGCTTGTTGCATGGCCTCCTGAAGGGTCTGAGCAGATACGGAAAAACTGGCACTACTAATGGCAAGCGGCAGCAACGCAAGAAGACCAAAACGCATGGTGAGATTTCCCCTGAAACCTACTACGGACGCCAACAACAGGCTTTTGATGGGTACGAAA
>JBCECW010000308.1:0-5449 GCA_039207785.1 Pseudomonas sp.
GGCCAACGCCGTCAGCCGCCGGTCATGCTCATAAACCGCAGCACCTGCACTTGCTCGTGCTGGCCGAAATGATGGCGTTCGGGTTTTAGCTGCAGGGCGTCCACCAGCGCCTGGCGCAAGCGCTGGCTGTCGCCGGGGTGGGCGCGCATCAGGTGCTTGAGGTCCAGCGCGCCTTCGTGGCCCAGGCACAGCACCAGCTTGCCTTCGGCGGTGACCCGCACACGGTTGCAGTCGCCGCAGAAGTTATGACTATGGGGCGAGATAAAGCCGACCTGGGTGTCGCTGCCCACCACCTGCCAATAGCGCGATGGCCCGCCGGTTACGCGGCTGCTGCGCACCAGGGCAAAACGCTCTTCGATGCGGGCACGCACCTGCTCGCTGGAGCAGAAGGTATGCGCCCGGCTGTGGCTGGTGATAGTGCCCAGGGGCATCTCTTCGATAAAGCTGATATCCAGGCCACGCTGCACGGCGAACTGCACCAGATCATGCACTTCATCGTCATTGCGGCCCTGCTGCACCACGCAGTTGAGTTTGATCCGCTCCAGGCCGGCGGCTTGCGCGGCGTCGATGCCGGCCAGCACCTGGTCGAGTTTGTCGCGGCGGGTAAAAGAGGCAAAGCGGTCGCGTTGCAGGGAGTCGAGGCTGATATTCAGGCGTTTGACCCCGGCGGCCTTGAGTTGCCCGGCCATTTCCACCAGCTGCGAGCCATTGCTGGTAATCGCCAGGTCCTCCAGCTCGCTACGCGCCCCTAGCCGTTGCAACAGCCCCACCACCCCCTTGCGCACCAGCGGCTCGCCACCGGTAATTCGGATGCGCTTGACCCCCAGGCCGATAAACGCGTCGGCCACGTTGTACAGCTCTTCGAGGGTGAGGATTTGCGCGCGCGGGGCAAATTGCATGTCTTCGCTCATGCAGTAGGTGCAGCGGAAATCGCAGCGGTCGGTTACCGACAGGCGCAGGTAGGTGATACGTCGCCCAAAGGGGTCGACCAGGCTGGGCTTATCGTCACGTTGCAAGACGGATCTCCAACTGCTCAAGGAGCCGAGAAATTATTGTTATGGGCGTAGCTGACCACGGAGTCAGGAATGTACCCAAAAAATGCTGATCGCGTATACAAGAATTTCGCCCGACGGCATTGCCGATATGCCGGATTGTCCGACGTTGAGCGCCGCGCAAGCCCGGTGCTACCATGCCCGACCACTTAGCAAGCCCATCGACGCGGTGCCACAGCAAAAAGAGTCTTTAGATGACCAGTATTCGCGAGCGCAACAAAGAGTTGATCCTGCGCGCAGCCAGTGAAGAGTTCGCCGACAAGGGCTTCGCCGCCACCAAGACCAGCGACATCGCCGCCAAGGCGGGCTTGCCCAAGCCCAACGTGTATTACTACTTCAAGTCGAAAGAAAACCTGTACCGCGAGGTGCTGGAAAGCATCGTCGAACCCTTGCTGGCGGCTTCGCAACCGTTCAACCAGGGTGGCCAGCCAGGCGATGTACTGCGGGCCTATATCCGCTCGAAAATCCGCATCTCGCGCGACCTGGCCTACGCCTCGAAAGTGTTCGCCAGCGAAATCATGCACGGCGCCCCGCACCTTTCCGCCGAACAGACCGCCCAGCTCAACGAACAGGCCAAGCACAACATCAGCTGTATCCAGGCCTGGATCGACCAGGGCCTGATGGCCAAGGTGGACCCCCATCACCTGCTGTTCAGCATTTGGGCCGCCACCCAGACCTACGCCGACTTCGACTGGCAGATTTCCATCGTCACCGGCAAGGCCAAGCTCGACGACGCCGACTATGAAGCGGCGGCCGAAACCATCATTCGCATGGTGATTGGCGGGTGTGAGGTGAGTGAGGGGAACATCAAGCCGGTGAAGGTGGCGGGGTAAATTCGCCTCCTGCGCTCGGCTTCAGATTCTGGATCCCGAATCGTCGGACCGCCGCCTACGCGGGGATGACGGAAGTCTCCTTCAAAACACCGTCATTCCCGCGCAGGCGGGAATCCAGAATGTTGGATTAATCGCCGTTAGCCGGCTTAGCCGATATCCGCCTGCAACCCCACCGCCAACACTCCTTTCACCGCGCATTGCTCATCGATGTCCGAGGTATCGCCACTGATGCCGATGGCGCCGATCACCTGATTGTTCTCATCACGAATCAGCACACCACCCGGTGCCGGCACCACATTGCCGTGGGCCAGGGTGTTTACCGCAGCGATAAAGCTGGGGCGCTGCTGTGCATCGCTGGCGATCTGCCGCGAGGCCTTGCCCAGGGCCACCGCGCCCCAGGCTTTGCCAATGGCAATTTGCGGGCGGAGCATGCTTGAACCGTCTTCACGCAACAGCGAAATCAGATGCCCACCGGCGTCCAGCACCGCAATGGTCAGTGGCGCCGACGATACGGAGCGCCCAGCGGACTGGGCCTGTTCGGTAATACGTGAGGCGATTTGCAGGGTAAGTGCGCTCATGAAGTGATCCTTTCTTGTAATGGGTAAACCGTAGGAACACACCCGAGGCCCAGGCCCCGGGTGCAATCTGAAGACGGCTTTAACTATCGCACCCAAAACAAAAAACGCAAGCAACAGATACAATCCACAATCGTTTTGTATACATACTTGCAAGCCAAAACCCTCACCCCTTCTGCAACCCCCGCTAAAACAGGCGTTTTAAATCTGTTTTGCCTCGTTTTGAATTGCTCAAGAAAACTTGTTGACCGCAAAGTCATGGCCTGAATAGAATCCGCCACAGCAAGTTGTATACAATTTAAGAACAAAAGAGGCACAACAAATGGCCAAAATGAGAGCAATCGAGGCAGCCGTCCTCGTGATGCGCCGCGAAGGCGTCGACACCGCGTTTGGTATTCCAGGCGCTGCGATCAACCCGCTGTACGCGTCGCTGAAGAAAGTGGGCGGCATCGACCACGTTCTGGCTCGCCACGTGGAAGGCGCTTCGCATATGGCCGAGGGTTACACCCGTACCAAGGCCGGCAATATCGGTGTGTGCATCGGCACCTCCGGCCCGGCGGGTACCGATATGGTCACCGGCCTGTACAGCGCCAGCGCCGACTCCATCCCGATCCTGTGCATCACCGGCCAGGCGCCGCGTGCCCGTATGCATAAGGAAGATTTCCAGGCCGTGGATATCACCAGCATCGTCAAGCCGGTGACCAAGTGGGCCACCACCGTGATGGAACCGGGCCAGGTGCCTTACGCGTTCCAGAAAGCCTTTTATGAAATGCGCAGCGGCCGCCCAGGCCCGGTGCTGATCGACCTGCCGTTCGACGTGCAGATGGCCGAAATCGAATTCGATATCGACGCCTACCAACCGCTGCCGCTGACCCGCCCTGCCGCCAACCGCGCCCAGGCCGAAAAAGCCTTGGCCCTGCTCAACGACGCCGAGCGTCCGCTGCTGGTGGCCGGTGGTGGTGTGATCAATGCCGATGCCAGCGACAAGCTGGTGCAGTTCGCCGAACTGGTGGGCGTACCGGTCGTACCAACCCTGATGGGCTGGGGCAGCATTCCCGATGACCACCCGCTGATGGTCGGCATGGTCGGCCTGCAGACCTCGCACCGCTACGGCAACGCCACCCTGCTGGAATCGGACCTGGTGTTCGGTATCGGCAACCGCTGGGCCAACCGCCACACCGGTTCGGTAGATGTGTACACCGAAGGTCGCCGCTTTATTCACGTGGATATCGAGCCGACGCAAATCGGTCGCGTATTCAACCCGGACCTGGGCATCGTTTCCGATGCTGGCGCCGCGCTGGATATGTTCATCACCGTGGCCCAGGAATGGAAAGCCGCCGGCAAACTGAAAAGCCGTGCCAGTTGGCTGGACGCCTGCCACCAGCGCAAGCGCACCCTGCAGCGCAAGACCCACTTCGACAACGTGCCGGTGAAACCGCAGCGCGTATACGAAGAAATGAACGAAGCCTTTGGCAAAGACACCTGCTACGTCAGCACCATCGGCCTGTCGCAGATTGCCGGCGCGCAGTTCCTGCACGTGTACAAGCCGCGTCACTGGATCAACTGCGGCCAGGCCGGCCCGCTGGGCTGGACCATTCCGGCAGCGCTGGGCGTGGTCAAGGCCGACCCGAGCCGCAAGGTGGTCGCGCTGTCGGGCGACTACGACTTCCAGTTCATGATCGAAGAGCTGGCCGTGGGCGCGCAGTTCAACCTGCCGTATATCCACGTGGTGGTGAACAACTCCTACCTGGGGCTGATCCGTCAGGCGCAGCGCGGCTTCGAGATGGACTACTGCGTGCAGTTGGCCTTCGAAAACATCAACGCACCGGAAATCAACGGCTACGGCGTTGACCATGTGGCCGTTGCCGAAGGCCTGGGCTGCAAGGCGATTCGCGTATTCACGCCGAACGATATCCAGCCGGCCCTGCGCCAGGCGCAAGAGCTGATGGCCCAGCACCGCGTACCGGTGGTGGTGGAAATCATCCTGGAGCGCGTGACCAACATCTCCATGGGCACCGAGATCAACGCGGTCAACGAGTTTGAAGACCTGGCGCTGACCGGGGCGGATGCGCCGACGGCGATTTCGCTGCTCGACTGATACCTCAACTCCAACTCAACCCTGTCCCCTCTCCCGCTTGCGGGAGAGGGCTAGGGAGAGGGGCTTTTGCGTTTGACCGCAGCCCTCTCCCCCGCCCCCTCTCCCGTAAACGGGAGAGGGGAGACAAGCAAAACAGGAGCACATGCATGCCACGCTTTGCCGCCAACCTGTCCATGCTGTTCACCGAAGTGGACTTCCTGGACCGTTTCGACGCTGCCGCCCAAGCCGGCTTCAGCGGCGTCGAATACCTGTTTCCGTACGATTACCCGGCCGAAGAAATCAAGGCCCGCCTGAGCACCCACAAGCTGGAGCAAGTGTTGTTCAACCTGCCCGCCGGTGACTGGGCCAAAGGTGAGCGCGGTATCGCCTGCCACCCCGACCGCGTTGAAGAATTCCGCGCCGGTGTGGACAAGGCCATCAGCTACGCCAAGGTGCTGGGCAATACCCAGATCAACTGCCTGGCCGGCATTCGCCCGCAGGGCCTGGACTGCGCCACCGTCGAGCAAACCTTTGTCGACAACCTCAAGTACGCCGCGGAAAAACTGCAGGCCGCCGGGATCAAGCTGGTCATGGAAATGATCAACACCCGCGACATTCCCGGCTTCTACCTGAACACCACCAAGCAGGCGCTGGAGATCCAGGCCGAGGTGGGCAGCGACAACCTGTTCCTGCAGTACGACATCTACCACATGCAGATCATGGAGGGCGACCTGGCCCGTACCGTGGAAGGCAACCTGGCACAGATCAACCACATCCAGCTGGCCGACAACCCAGGCCGCAACGAGCCGGGTACCGGTGAGATCAACTACCGCTTCCTGTTCGACCACCTGGACCGCATCGGCTACCAGGGCTGGGTGGGCTGCGAATACAAGCCGCTGACCACCACCGAAG
>JBCECW010000309.1:0-5437 GCA_039207785.1 Pseudomonas sp.
CACCCATATCCTGCAGTTGCTCGACGACACCCGCACCCGCGCCCGCCGTGATAACCAGCCGGTGACCTTTGCCATGCTCGATATCGACCACTTCAAGAAAGTGAACGATGTCTATGGCCACCCCATGGGCGACCGCGTGATCAAGAGCCTGGCGCTGTTTCTCAAGCAACGCCTGCGCAAGACCGATCATATCGGCCGCTACGGCGGTGAAGAGTTTGCCGTGGTGCTGCCCAATACCGACGCGGCCACGGCGGCGAAAGTGCTCGACGGCATTCGCCAGCGCTTTGCCGAAATCCACTACCCGGCCAGCCCGCAGGATTTGACCTGCACCTTCAGTTGCGGCATCGCCCAGTTGCAGGACGGCGTCGACAGCAACGAACTGTCCAAACGCGCCGACCAGGCGCTGTACGCCGCCAAGCATGGCGGGCGTAATCGCGTGGAAACTTTCGAGACCGAGTAAAGCGTGACGCCCGTCACGCTGTCATCAGCCTGCAATGAAAAAGCAATAAATTCACGACTTTACAGCCAGTCGTGGCGCTTCCACGCCATGAGCTATCGGTCGAGTTTTTTCTATGCGCCTGAAACAGATCACCAATTTCAATACCGCCCTGCTGATTGCCGTATGCCTGGCCCTGGCGGCCACGCTCTGGTGGTCGCAACGTGCGCTGGAGCGCCCGTATCAGTTGATGGAGCAGTACCTGAACCTGTCGCAGCGGTTTCAGGCGGACGTGGCGAAAAACGTTCAGGACTACCTGGCCAGTGGCGATGCCCTGCGCCATAGCAGCGCCAGCCAGGCTATCGACGGCCTGCAAAAAGCCACCGACGAATTGCCCACAGAACTGGCTGCCAACCTGCGCCCCAGCCTGAGCGAGCTGCAAACCTTTACCGGCAACGAACTGCTGGCCGCTGGCAAGCTGGCCGGCGACCCGCAAGGGTTGTTGCTGCAAGCCGAACGGGAGATTTCCGGGGCGCTGGAACAGCTCAATAGCTACGCCGACAGCGGCGCGGCCGAGAGCAGCAGCGCCTACCGCGCGCCCCTGTTTAACGCCGCCGTACACCTGACCCGCCTGGCCCATGCCCGCGGCAAACTGGTCAGCAGCGGCAACGACGAACTGGCCGGCGATGTTGAACGCGAAATCACCGCGCTCACCCAGCAGGCCGAGGCTCTGCAAGCGCTGCCGCTGCTGGGCGTGGCCGTTGCCAGCGCATCGAGCGCCGACGATTTTGCCTCGATGATGGGCATTGCCAGCGAGAGCAGCGCCAGCCAGGCCGAAGACCGTGGCATTGGCCTCAAGCGCGACCTGGCCAGCCTGATCAAGCGTTACCCCGCCGAGCTGGCGCGCACCCGCGAGCTGATTCAAAACCGCGGCGCCCTGGCGAGCAAAACCGCCGACAAGCTCAGCGCCACCCAGCATGCCCTCGATGAACTGGCACCGGCAGTGCGTGCTGAGTACGGCCGTATCCAGCTGCAAGTGCGCATCCTGCAAGGTGCCATGATTGGTCTGATTCTGTTGATTGCGCTGGTGATCGACCGCATCCAACGCCGCCTGAGCAAGGTGCTTACACACCTGGCGCCGTCCCTGTCTGCCTGGGCCCAGGGCAATTTTGCCGAGGGTATCGTACTGGCTTCCAATACCCGCGAGCTGCGCGATATCGAAGAGTCGCTCAATCGGTTGCGCGCCTACCTGGTCGACCTGGTGGGCACCATCCGCCAGCACGCCGAACAGGTGGCCGGCAGCAGCCGCGCCCTGGCCGAACTCAGCAATGGCCTGCACAGCGGTGCCGAGCGCCAGGCCGGTGATACCGAGCAGATTCGCGATGCCTTGGGCGACCTGGAGTCCACCATCCAGCAAGTGGCCGGCGACGCCAGCCAGGCCGCCGATGCCAGCCGTGAAGCCGGCCGCGCCCTGGAAGAAGGCCAGAGCGTGATTGGCCAGAGCCTGACCGGTATGCACACCCTGGTCAGCGAAGTACAAGGCAATGCCCAGGCCATTGAACGCCTGGCGGCGGAAACCGCCACCATTGGCAGCGTGCTGACGGTGATTCGCTCGATTGCCGAACAGACCAACCTGCTGGCCCTGAACGCCGCCATCGAAG
Organism: Pseudomonas sp.; assembly: GCA_039207785.1. Lineage (GTDB taxonomy): Bacteria > Pseudomonadota > Gammaproteobacteria > Pseudomonadales > Pseudomonadaceae > Aquipseudomonas. Next base: position 2,098 of record JBCECW010000309.1, read on the forward strand.
CGGCGCGTGCCGGCGAAAGCGGCCGTGGTTTTGCCGTGGTGGCCGAAGAAGTACGCACCCTGGCGCAACGCACCGCCGGCGCCACCGGGGAAATCCAGCAACTGATCGGCCGCCTGCAACAAGCCGCCGGGCAATCGCTGGAAGCCATGCGCGCGCAGGTCGGGCATGCCGAAGCCACCGCCAGCCAGGCCCAGGCGGCCGATGGCGCGCTGGATGAAATCGTTACCGCGATCCGCACCATCGCCAGCATGGCCGAGCGGATTGCCGATGCCACGGCGCAGCAAAGCGGCGCGGTCAGCGAGATTCGTGGGCACAGTGAGCGCATTCACCAACTGGGTGGCGATAACCTGGAGCGTATCGATCACGGGCGCCATCAAGGCAAGCAGTTGCAGGCGCTGGGTGGGCAGTTGCATACGGCGGTGCAGGCGTTTCGCGTTTAATCCCCCACCGTCATCCCCGCGCAGGCGGGGACCCAGAGTTTCGGATGGGCCGCACATCTGTGCATAACCCAACATCCTGGATCCCCGCCTTCGCGGGGATGACGGTGGAAGCCGAAAACTCCTGTGGCGTTTCGCCCAAGGCAACGCGCTGCCGCTTTCCGCTATGATTGCGCACTTTCCTTGTAGCGAGATTTCCATGCGCCGCCTGCTCAGCCTGTTTCTGCTGTTGCTCGCCCTGCCTGTCAGCGCCAGTCTGCTGGATAACCGCCCCAGCGCCACCCTCGGCGCGCCGCTGAATAACAGCGCCGATTTCCTGCCGGTGCGCGAGGCGTTCAAGCTGAGCGTGGTGGATAACAGCGCCGACAAGGTCACCCTGCGCTTTGTCGCTACCGACGGTTATTACCTGTACCGCCACCGTTTTCAGTTCCGCATCGAACCGGCCGACGTCGGCAATGGCCCGGCCAAACTGCCGAACGGGGTGAAAAAGCACGACGAATATTTCGGCGATGTGGAGGTGTACCACGGCATCCTCGATGTCGAACTGCCGCTGAAAAACACCTACAACCTGCCCTATACCCTGTACGTCACCTACCAGGGCTGCGCCGACAAAGGCCTGTGTTATCCCCCGGAAACCGAGCGCCTGGAGCTCGATGGCAAAGGCGCCGCGCTCAACCCCTCGGCCACCAGCAGTGCCGCCGATAGCAAGGCGCCGGCAACCGGCTGGAGCTGGCATGAACTGCTGCTGTTTTTTGTCGCCGGCCTGGGCCTGACCTTTACCCCCTGCGTGTTGCCGATGCTGCCGATTCTGTCCGGCGTGGTGCTGCGCGGGCAGATCGGCGGGCTGCGCGGCTTGAGCCTGGCGCTGGCCTATGTGCTGCCGATGGCGGCGTGTTTTGCCGTGCTGGGCGCGCTGATGGGCGTATTCGGCGCCGAGCTGAATCTGCAGGCGCGTCTGCAATCGGCCTGGGTGCTGGTGCCCTTTGCGCTGTTTTTCAGCCTGTTTGCCCTGGCGATGTTTGGCGTATTCGAGCTGCGCCTGCCGCGCTTTATCAGTGAGCCGCTGGACCGCATGGCCGGCAGCGCCAAGGGTGGCTCGCTATGGGGCGCCGCCCTGCTCGGGGTGGTGTCGAGCCTGTTGGTATCGCCTTGTGTGTCGGCGCCGCTGGCTGGCGCCCTGCTTTATATCAGCGCCAGCGGCGATGCCATCGGCGGCGGCCTCAAGCTCTTCGCCCTCGGCCTGGGCATGGGCGCGCCGCTGGTGCTGTTTGCCGTCGGCGGCGGCACCTTGCTGCCCAAGGGCGGCACCTGGATGGTGACCGTGCGCAATGCCTTTGGCGTGCTGCTGCTGGCGGTGTCGGTGTGGATGCTCGAACGGGTATTGCCGCCCAGCCTGGCGTTGGCGCTATGGGGCTTGCTGGCGGTGGGCGTGGCGCTGTTTCTCGGCGCACTGGAGTTTAGCTACAAGCCGCCGCGCGCTCGCCTGGCACAGCTGCTAGGCCTGGTGCTGCTGGTCTATGGCGTCACCGCATGGGTCGGCGCGCTGCGGGGGGAAAGCGATCCGCTGCGCCCACTCGGTCGGCCAGCGGCCAGCGTTGCTGGCGTGGCAACCGCTCCCGTAGCCGACACCTGGCAAACGGTGAAAACCCCCGCCGAACTGGACGCCGCCTTCGCCGCCGCCAAGGCCGCCAACCAGCCCTTGCTGCTGGATTGGTATGCCGACTGGTGCATCAGCTGCAAAGTGATCGAGCGCGAAGTACTGCAGGCACCGGAGGTCACCAGCCAACTGGGCAGGTACCGCCTGGTGCGTTTCGACATCACCGACAGCAACGAAGCACAACGCACCCTGCTCGACCGCTACAAACTGTTCGGCCCGCCCGCCATTCTGTTTTTTGCCGCCAATGGTGACGAATGGGCCGATATCCGTGTCGTAGGTGAAGTAGACGCGGCAACCTTCGCCGAACGCCTGCGCACAGCCGCCTCGCGCTGACGAGCAGACGTATATTTGCAGCAATCTGCTGCTATCGTGCTAGCTACTGCTGAGAACTGGACATGCCTATTGCGCCTGCGGCATAGTCCGGCGCAGCGTCAAATGGCAAAACAATAAGGAAAACCCCTCATGGCCACCTTGCTGGTGCTGCATGGTCCCAACCTGAATTTGTTGGGTACCCGCGAACCAGGCGTCTATGGCGCCACCACCCTGGAACGGATCAACCTCGATCTGGAGCGTCGCGCTCGTGAAGCCGGCCACCACCTTATGTATTTGCAGAGCAACGCCGAGTACGAGCTGATCGAGCGTATTCATGCGGCCCGCAGCGAGGCCGTGGATTTTATTCTTATCAATCCGGCAGCTTTTACGCACACAAGTGTCGCATTACGTGACGCGTTGCTGGCGGTGAGCATCCCATTCATCGAAGTGCACCTGTCCAACGTGCACAAGAGAGAACCTTTCCGCCATCACTCCTACTTTTCGGATGTTGCTGTAGGTGTGATCTGCGGCCTTGGCGCCAGCGGTTACCGGCTGGCCCTGGAGGCTGCCCTGGAACAACTTGAACGCCCCTGACCTTTTCCTTGGGAGTTGCTACTTATGGATATTCGTAAAGTTAAGAAATTGATCGAGCTGCTGGAAGAGTCCGGCATCGATGAGCTGGAGATCCGTGAGGGCGAAGAGTCCGTACGTATCAGCCGTCATGGCAAACAGCCGCAATTCGCTCCAGCCCCCCAGGTTTTCGCCGCCGCTGCCGCCCCGGTAGCCGCCGCTCCAGTAGCCGCCGCAGCCCCTGCTGCCGCAGACGCTGCTCCCGCCGCCGCCAAGCTCAATGGCAATGTCGTTCGCTCGCCAATGGTCGGTACCTTCTACCGCACCCCGGCGCCAACCTCGCCAGCCTTCGTTGAAGTGGGCC
>JBCECW010000310.1:0-5420 GCA_039207785.1 Pseudomonas sp.
CACCGGCACTACAGCGGCTGCGGCGGCCTTTTTCTTCGCGGCGGCGCGGGCGGCAATGGCCGCCTGGGTTTTACGCACGCGCTCGTCGTGGCCATTCAGGCTTTTCAGCAACTTCTCGTTATCGGGTTGGGCTTCCAGGCCGCTCTTGACCAGTTGCAAGGCCTGGCCGAATTGCAGCTTGTCGTAGGCCGTTTCGCTCAAATCGAGAAAACGTTCGGCCACCGACTGCAAACCGGTCAGCGCCTGTTCGTTACCCGGCGACCAGCCCAGCACCTGCTGGTAGTAGAAGACCGCGTTATTGCCTTCGGGCTGCAACAGCTTGTCTTCGCTGGCGGCTTTTTGCGCCAGGTTGAGGCTATTGGCGATACGCGCCTGCAACACGCGCTGCAAACCATCCAGGGCATCGGCGTTGTTCTGGTCGATAAGCAGCACCTGGCGGTAGAAGTAATCGGCATTGTGCTCCGGTGGGTCCACCAGCTTGCCTTCGTTCAGGCTGAGCTCGCCCTGGGTGAGGAACTCGGCGATTTTCTGCTGTTGTTGGTAGTAGTAACCGCCCACGCCCGCCACGCCGACCACCAGCACCAAGCCGACGGCTGCCAGCCATAGCCTGCCCTTGCCCTGCGGTTGTTTTGCCACCGGCTGCGGCGCGGCATTGCTGGACACCAGCCTGGCGACGCGCTGCGGCTTGTCCTTGGCCTGGTCTTTGATCGGCACCACGGGGGTCAGCCGGGTGTGGTCGAGGTCTTGCTCATTCAGTTCGGCCAGGCTGGCGAGCAGCACATGGCAGTCGGCAAAGCGCTCGTTGGGGTCTTTGGCCAGCATGCGGTTGAGCAGGTATTGGTACTGGCGGAATTTATCCGGTAGCTCCGGCACTTCCATCTGCACATGGTTCATTACCGTCTGCGTATAGCTGGCGCCCTTGAAGGGGTTGGTGCCGGTGAGCATTTCCAGGAGGATCACGCCCAGGCTGTAGATATCGCTGCGCGCATCCAGCGGCTCGCACTGGGCCTGCTCGGGGCTGCTATAGGCCGGGCTGCCGACGGCGATATTGAAGTGGGTCAGTTCGCTGTTGAGGTCCAGTTCCTTGGCGATGCCAAAGTCGGTGATCACCGCCGTGCCATCGGCGCGGAAGAGAATATTGGCCGGCTTGATATCGCGGTGCACCATGCCTTTGTCGTGCACCACGGCCAGGCCGCTGGCGATCTGGCGCACGATGCTTAGCGCGCGCTGGGCCTCGAACACTTCGCCTTTGTGCTGCGCCAGGTCGCCGCCGGCGACAAATTCCATGGCCAGGTAGTAGCGGCCATCGGGCAGTTGGTCGATGTCATGGATGGTGATGATCGAGGGGTGATGCAGCGAGGCAACGATATGCCCTTCCTTGATAAAGCGCTTGCTGAAGGCTTCGTCGTCGGCGCTGAGCAGCACCTTGATCGCCACCTGGCGATGCAACGACTCCTGGGTGGCCAGGTACACCTCGGCCATGCCGCCCCGGCCCAGCCGGCCATGCACGAGGTAACCGGGAATTTCTAGCAAGCTGTCATTCATAGGAAAGTGCTACGTATCTTGTCGTTATCGGCCCGCAGGCTCTAGGTCCGGGGCGGGAGAAAGTGCGCTGCTCCGGCAGCTGCGCTTACTGTAGGTTTCGGCGCATTTTCCAACAAATTGTCAGAGTTTTCCTAGATTCAAAAGTTTCCTGAAGAAACTCTGCGGGCGCCGATTCGCGTCGATTTGTTCCACGACTGCGAGGCCGATCACGATGCAGGAAATATTGTCGCGCCCGCCGGCCTGGTTGGCGCTGCCAATCAGTTGCTCGACCAGCTCGTCCAATGTGCCTGCATTGGCGCACAGCTGCTGGATAACCTCGTCCGGCACTTCGCCACTTAAGCCGTCGCTGCACAGCAACAGCAACTCGCCCGGCGCCAGGGTGCCGCGCACGGTGCTGACCTCCAGGCTGATCTCGGCCTGGCCCAGGCAGCGCGTGACCACATTGCGCCGCGGATGGTGGCGCGCCTCGGCCGGGCTGAGTTGGCCGCTGTCCACCAGTTCCTGCACCAGGCTGTGGTCGCGGCTGACTTGCTCGATGCCCTGCCCGCTGACGCGATAGGCGCGGCTGTCGCCGACCCAGGCCAGCTCGAAGTGCGCACCGTCGAAACGCACGGCCACCAGGGTGGTGCCCATGCCGGCGGAGTCGGGGTCTTGCTCGCCGGCGGCGATGATCGCGCTATTGGCGCCGTGGACGGCGTGCTCCAGGGCGTCGCCGGCCTGTACCGCATCAAGCAAGGTGTCCAAGGCCAGGGCGCTGGCCACTTCACCGCGCTGGTGCCCGCCCATGCCATCGGCCACCGCCCAGAGGTTGAGCGCCGGGCAGCAGAGCACCGCGTCTTCGTTGTGCGAACGCACGCGGCCACTCACCGACAGGGCGGCATAGCCAAGCGAGACAGGGGCAAAGGGAGTGGGCATAGGCCGATGGTAGACCGCTTGCTAAGGGGTTGTAGGAAAAATCGACGCTGAATGATGCGACCCAGCCACAGCCCTGTCATCGCTTTTACGCAAAAGTGTTAAACAGTCGAGCCTCTATCCCGCGACAAGCAACTCGCTTTCGGGGGGTGCCAGCGCGCCGCAGAGCGACTAAAATCGCCAACCTCAGTTACCAGCCAGCACAAGAGAATTAGCAATGGGCGCACAGTGGAAAGCCAAACCGAAAGAAGCCGCCGCCAACGCCAGAGGCAAGATCTTTGGTCGCTTGGTCAAGGAAATCATGATCGCCGCCCGTAATGGCGCCGACCCAGACCTCAACCCCAAGCTGCGTTTGGCCATCCACCAGTCGAAAAAAGCCTCCATGCCCAAAGACACCCTGGAGCGCGCGATCAAGAAAGGCGCTGGCCTGCTGGGTGACACCGTGACCTTCCACAGCGCCACCTACGAAGGCTTTGCCCCGCACCAGGTGCCGGTGATCATCGAGTGCCTGACCGACAACATCAACCGCACCGTGGCGGAAATCCGCGTGCTGTTCCGCAAGGGCCAGATGGGCGCTTCCGGTTCGGTGACCTGGGACTTCGACCATGTCGGCATGATTGAAGCCAGCCCCGAAGGCGAAGCCGACCCGGAAGAAGCCGCCATCGAAGCCGGTGCCCAGGACTTCGAGCCAGCCGAAGAAGGCGCCACCCTGTTTATCACCGAGCCCACCGACCTCGACGCCGTTAGCCGCGCCCTGCCCGACCACGGTTTTACCGTGAACTCGGCCAGCCTGGGCTACCGCCCGAAAAACCCGGTGACCTCGCTGACCGCCGAGCAACTGGAAGAAGTCGAAGCCTTCCTCGAAGCCCTGGATAACCATGACGACGTACAGAACGTGTACGTCGGGCTGTCGGGCTAACGCTCGAGGCCATCGCGGCTTCAGCCGCGATGGCCTGCAACCCCCCCTCTTTATATAGCCCCAGCGGATTCCCCCATGACCACCGACCTGCCCGAACAACCGAGCGAAGTGGACGCCAGCGAAAAGAAAGCCGGCTTCAGCTTTCCCTTCTCGGCCTTTGCCAAAGGCGCCAAGGACAAGACCCCGCTGGGCTACAAGCCCATGGACAAGTCCAACCACGATAAAAAGCCCGGCCGCGCGCCGAATGGCTCGCGTCGCTCGATGGGTAAACGTTGAGCAGCGTAGTGGCCGGCCTGCTGCTCAAGGCCAACGAAGCACGCATCGTCACCCTGAGTGGCACCCGCGCCAGCCACAGCCTGGTGGCGGAAAAATTCAACAAGCTGGCCGTGCCGAAAAACCCGACGCAGCAGGACATCGCCGCATTTGTGCAGGCGCTGCAGAGCTTTTGCTCCGCCAACCAGGTCGAGAAAGTGCTGCTTAATCGCCGCGCCACCACCGGCCAAGGTGCGGGCGGCGCCGGAACATTCGTGTTGGAAGGGGTGATTCTGGCCTGCTCGCCGGTGCCGGTGGACTTTGCTCACCCGGCCACGATGAAAGCCACCGAGCGCAAGGCCGGTGATAGCAAAGCGCAGAAGCCGACCACCATCGACCTGGGCAAAGCCTACGACCTGGCTTACGAAGGTTTGCTGTAGGCCGTGCCTGCATTCGTAGGATGGGTAGAGGCGTAGCCGAAACCCATCAAGGGTTTGGCATAGATCGCTGATGGGTTTCGCTCCGCTCTACCCATCCTACGGGCGAGCACCGATAAAGAAGTCGGCCAGGCGCTCGATCAGCAGCGGCTTGTTATGGCTTAGCCAGCGCTTGGCCGCGCGCTCCTGCCATTCTTCGGCGCGGTCCAGGCTGTGGCGTGGCACAAAGTCGGCAAGAAAAAGGCCCAGGCTCAGCAGGTTGATTTCATGCCCGGCCAGGGTGATTTTTTCCAGCAGCTCGTGCAGCGCCGCCCGCAGTTCCGGCGGCCAGGCCTGGCCGGCGCAGATCTGCGTTTCCAGGTCCCGGCAGGTGTCGAGTTTCTCCAGCATTGCGCGCTCCATTAATTACCCTATGCCAGCACCGCCACCGACTTCACTTGTGCCCATAACGTCTGGCCGACCTTCAATTCAAGCTGATCGCGGGAAAAACGCGTGATCCGCGCCAGCAACGGCGTACCGTGCATATCCAACTGCACCAGCCTATGGGCACTGTTTTCGGCAGCTACTTCGGCCACCACCGTCACCGGCAGTACGTTAAGAATGCTGCTGTGTTGAGGCTTTTCCAGCACCAGGCTGACATCGCGGGCCTGCACCTTGAAACGCATCTGCTTGCCCAGCGGCAAGGGCCCGTGGGCCACCTGGATACGCAGGTCGTTGGCGGCAAAGCCCAGGCTCAGCAACTGATAGTCGGCGTTGTAATCACAGACCTCGGCCTGCACCACCACACCGGCGTCATCGCTTTGTGCCAGCGGTAGATCCAGGCGCGCCAGCAACTCGCCCACCGGGCCGCTGGCCAGGGCACGCCCCGCATCGAGCAACACCAGATGATCGGCCAGGCGCGCCACTTCTGCCGGCGCATGGCTGACATATAGCAGCGGGATATCCAACTCATCGTGCAGGCGTTCGAGGTACGGCAGGATTTCGTTTTTGCGCTTCTGGTCCAGCGCCGCCAGTGGCTCGTCCATCAGCAATAACTTCGGGCTGGTGAGCAAGGCGCGGGCAATGCCGACGCGCTGGCGCTCGCCACCGGACAGGTGTTCGGGCATCCGCTCGAGCAAGTGTTCGATACCCAGCAGCTCCACCGCCTGGGCCAGTTGCACCCGCTGCGCCGCACCGCCAATCCGTTTGAAACCAAATTCCAGGTTGCGCCGCACCGACAGGTGAGCAAACAGGCTGGCCTCCTGGAACACATAGCCCAGCGCGCGTTGATGGGTGGGCAGGAAAAAGCCTGCGTCGCTGTCTTGCCACAGCTCGCCGTTTACTCGCAGGTAGCCGCGGCTGGCGCGCTCCAGGCC
>JBCECW010000311.1:0-1822 GCA_039207785.1 Pseudomonas sp.
ATGGAGTCCATGTACGCAGTGGCAATGCCGGTAATGGCATTGGTTGCGCCTGGACCGGAAGTTACCAATACCACGCCAGCTTTGCCGGTAGCACGGGCGTAACCGTCGGCCATATGGGTAGCAGCCTGCTCGTGACGAACCAGGATATGGGTCACTTCCGGTTCTTTGAACAGGGCATCGTAAATATGCAGGAGGGCGCCGCCTGGGTACCCATAGATATGCTTAACGCCTTCGTCACGCAAAAAGCGGACGACCATTTCAGCGCCAGATAAAAGCTCCACGTTGTTCACCTCTAAAACGCTTGGAGAACCGCTCACAACGAACGGGTCCGAATAGGTTTACCGCCAAGCAGTGCATGAGCGACGGTGGTCGCCGACTACGCCAGCTACTACTTGAACAAGTATTGGGAAGCCCCTAAGTGTTGCGGGGTTTTCCCACCCAGCGCGAGGTAACGCGTTGCGGGTGTAACGAGTCGGCACGGGTATGCGCCTCATGTCTGCTGAGCTGAAGTCTGCTTGCGGCCGACCCCACTACAGCGAGAACGTGGGATTGTTCGGATTCGGCGCAGCCAAGTCAAGTAATCCGTTGCGCTTTCTTCGAATTAGAGCTGTGACACCGTACAGGGTGACGGGCGGCCGGTTTTGGTTATAGTTAGCAGCATGTTCCGCCGCTAATCAGAAGGACACCGCATGCGACGCATCTTTATTACTGGCAGCCTGCTGCTTGCCCTCAGCGCCACGGCATCAGCCAGCCAGGTTTACAAATGGGTCGACGCGCAAGGCAATACCCACTTCGGCGCCCAGCCGCCGCAGGGTCAGGACGCCACACCAATCAACACCGGCGTAGCCCAGCCCAAGGCTGCAACGCCTGCGCCAGCACCGCTCCCGCTGCCGGGAACAGCTGAAGATCCTAAACAGAAAGCGATCGACGAGAAGGTCAAGCAGGAAGTGGCGGCCAAGGAACAAGAGCGTGCGAAGTACTGCGAGGCGGTGCGTACACACCTGGCACAGCTGCAGAACAATCCGCGCCTGATGGTTGAAGTGAATGGCGAGAAACGTCGTTTTACCGAAGACGAACGTCAGACCAAGATTGCCGAAGACCAGAAAGCCATCGCCGACACCTGCCAAGACTGACAGCCAACCGCCGAAGGCAACTTCCGCTACGAAGTTGCCTGGCCGATCAACGCGTCAAACTCCCCCAGCAAGACCAGCAACTGCTGAGCCTTGCCGATATTCGCGCTATAGACCATCTCCGCCATCGGCTGGATGCCCGACACCGATGGCAGTGGCTGCCCACTCTCGATAATGACCTTCATGCGCGGCAGAAAAATCCACTGCAGCCATTCTTCGAACGCCAAGCTATCGACGCAAAACGGCTCGACGCTGGCCAGCGCTTCGGCAGAGGGCGGCGTTGCCGACCACCAGCCTTGCGCCCGCAGCTCGCGCTCGATCAATAGCAGATGATTCGCCAGCTCTGGCAAGCGCTGGTCCATCAGAGATTGACCTGCGCTTTTTGCCGAGCCTGAGCAGCGCCAGCGGCATTACCTTGCTTGTCACGCGCCTGGGCAATCAGGCCCCAGAGGCTGGCTTGCAGGGTTGGACGCCCACCGGCATAGGTCAGCCCGCGCTGGGCCACTTGCTCGGCCTGAGCCGCATCACCCTGGGCCAGACGCACCTGAGCCAGGCGGTAGAGAACTTGCGGCTCGCTTGGCGCAATACGCTGGGCCCGCTCCAGGCTAGACGAGGCGCCATTGAGGTCGCCACTGCTTTGCTGCTGTTGTGCGGTGGTCAGCAACGCCAGCACGGGACCATCCAGTTGCTCG
>JBCECW010000311.1:1832-5381 GCA_039207785.1 Pseudomonas sp.
ACGCCCGCCGCCAGACCGCCACCTGCCGAGGGGATACCGCTCGGCGCTACCGGGGTCGGCACGCTATAGCTGGCGCCTGGGCCGGGTGTAATCGGCCCGGTAGTGATCGGGCCCGGCGTGATGCCGCCAGTGGAGATCGGCGCACTTACCGAACCACCCGCCGGGTAGGTCTGGATCGGCGCCGCCGCCCTGCCCTGCCCTGGCACCATCACCACCACACCGGAATCCTGCGGCATGGCCTGGGTTTGCGTTTGCACGGGCGCCTGGCCATAGGCACCGACTGCAGCGCGGCCATTCGCCGGCGGACGGTCAGTGGACAAAGGCGCGCCAGAGTCGACCACCGGGATCGAACCGCGTTGAACACTGGCGCAACCGGACAGCACGCTGGTGGCCACTACTGCAGAAATCAACCACTTGTTCACTGAGCACCTCATCACTTAATTCATCCAACCACGCACCCAGTCCATCACTTCCGCCGCAGGCGTCTGCCCACCACAGGCGGTACCGGCTGCCGGCTCGCTGCCGCGAATATACGGCATCTGTACCGCGTTCGGGCAGTTGGCATCGGAGCCCTGGCCATTGTTGGCATCGACCCACACCTGCACGACGTTATCGGGCATCGGCATATTCAATGGCAGCGGATCGGCCTGTTTCATAAAGCCGGTCCACACCTGCAAGGCACCTGTCGCGCCGGTAAACGGCGTGCCGCCGTTATCGTCGCGGCCCATCCACACCACGGCGAGCAGGTCCTGGCTAAAGCCGGCGAACCAACTGTCCCGCGAGTCGTTACTGGTACCGGTCTTGCCGGCCAGGTTCAACGAGGACGGCAACTGGCTGTACACCGAGCGCCCGGTACCTTCGCGCATCACACGCTGCATGGCGTTTTGCACCAGGTAAATGGCACCTGGGTCGAAACGCTGCTGAATCTGGAACGGATAACGCTTCAGAGGTTCCCCTTCGGCCGTCAATACACTGCGAATACCCCGTAGCGGCGTGTTGAAGCCGCCGTTGGCGATGGTCTGGTACATGCCCGCCACTTCAATCGGCGCCAGCGCGCCCGCGCCCAGCAACATGGACGGGAATGCCGGCCATTCGCGCGATACGCCCAGACGCTCCAGGGTTTTCAGCACGCTCGGCACACCCAGCTCCAAGCCCAGCTTGGCGGTCGACAGGTTGTAGGAGTTGGCCAAGCCCTGGTACAGGTAGATGGTGCCGTGGGCCTTGCGATCATAGTTTTGCGGGGTCCAGACCTGGCCGTCCTTGCCCTTCACCGAGAATGGCTCGTCTTCCAGCCAACTGGTCAGGGTGTACTGGCTCGGCCGCTCCAGCGCCGTCAGGTACACCGCCGGTTTCACCAGCGAGCCAATCGGCCGTACGGCATCCAGCGCGCGGTTGAAGCCGGCGAAACGCGGTTGACGGCTGCCCAGCATGGCCTGGATTTCGCCACTTTCCGGGTTGGTTACCACCATCGCGGCTTCTACTTCATCGGCGCCCTTGCGGCCTTTAAAGCCTTTCAAGGTGCTGTGCAGGGCGTTTTCGGCTTTTTGCTGCAGAATCGGATCGAAGCTGGTGAAAATCCGCAGCCCTTCCTCGGTCAAGTCTTCGTCGCGGTAGTCCTGGCGCAGCTGGCGTTTAACCAGGTCGAGGAATGCCGGGTAGGAGCTGTCGGCCATACTGCCGCGCTTGGTCACGCCCAGGGGCATCTTCTTCGCCGCTTCGGCCTGCTCCACGGTTACCACGTTTTGCTGCGCCAGCAGGTCAAGCACCAGATTACGCCGCTCAAGAGCACGGTCCGGGTTGCGTCGCGGGTTGTAGAAGGTCGGGCCTTTGACCATGCCGACCAGCAACGCCACCTGGTGCAGCTTCAGCTCGGCCAGGGGCTGGCTGAAAAAGTACTGGCTGGCCAAACCAAAGCCATGCACCGCACGTTGGCCATCCTGGCCGAGGAATACCTCGTTGAGGTACGCCTCGAGAATTTCCTGCTTGCTGTAATGCATCTCCAGCAGCACGGCCATCATGGCCTCGGTGGCTTTGCGGGTCAGGCTGCGCTCGCTGGTAAGGAAGAAGTTCTTCACCAGCTGCTGGGTCAGCGTACTACCACCCTGGCGCATCTGCCCGGCGCTGGCGTTAACCCAGAAGGCGCGGGCAATGGACTTGGGCGACACACCAAAGTGATGGAAAAACTCACGGTCTTCGACCGCCACCAGGGTGTCCACCAGATACGGCGGCACCTGGTCGAGCTTGATCAGGATGCGGTCTTCGTTGTGGGCCGGGTACAGGCCACCGATCAGCAGCGGCTCCAGGCGCGCGACGGCCAGGTCCTGGCCGCTGGCCTGGGTAAGGCCGGCCACATAGTCGCCGGAGAACTTCACCCGAATCCGCTGGGCCGCTTCGGCACCTTCATAAAACTGAAAGCCGCGGGTATTGAGGTCGATGGTATTGCCTGCCACAACGGCGGCGCCGGGGCCGGTCACGGCGTTTTCGCGGCGATAACCGAGGGCGTCCAGCTCGGTCAGGAAGTCGTCCTTGGCCAGCTTTTGGCCAACGAACAATTCCAGCGGACGGGCATATACCTTGGCGGGAATGGTCCAGCGTTTGCCGGAGAATTTCTCCTGCACCACGGCATCGAGGTACACGGCAAAACCGGCCACGACCACTAGGCCGACAAGACTGAGTTTAAGCAGCCAACCCAACCAGGGGCGCAAGCCGCCAGAACGGGATTTAGGGCGCGAACGTTGGGGGCGAGAAGATCGGGTACGTGTCATGGCGGCGCATTATACGCACTTTGCCTGGGCCAGACAGACGCCTGCCAGCGGTTTGCACACTCGCGCACAGCCGCCATAATGGCCGCCTGAATTCAGCCCGTTATTCAAGGAAAGACCGTGAGCCAAACCCTGATTGCTGCTTTGCAAAACCCAGCCCTCTACCCCCATCCGGTAGACGGTTTCCAGGTCGTTGAAACGCACATCTCGTGGGTGGTGTTGACCGGTGGCTTCGCCTACAAAATCAAAAAACCAGTGAATTTCGGCTTTCTCGACTTCACCACCCTCAGCGACCGCGAGCATTTCTGCAAACAGGAGCTGCTGCTCAACCAACGCCTCACCGAGGGCCTGTACCTCGATGTATTGCCCATCACCGGCAGCGCCGAAGCACCGCAATTCAACGGTGACGGCCCGGTTATCGAATACGCGCTGAAAATGCGCGAATTCCCGCAAAGCCAACTGCTGGCAGAAGTACAAAGCCGCGGCGAGCTGACCACCGACCATATCGACGCCCTGGCCACGCAAATCGCCCAGTTCCACCTCAATGCGCCGCGCGTACCGCAGGATCATCCGCTGGGTACAGCCGCCGCGATCATGGCGCCAGTGACGCAAAACTTCGAACAGATCCGCCCGATGCTCTCGGAGAAAGCCGACCTGCAACAACTCGACGCCCTGCAAGCCTGGGCCGAAGCCAGCTTCGAGCGCCTGCAACCGCTGTTCGAGCGCCGCAAGAGCGAAGGTTTTATCCGTGAATGCCATGGCGATATCCACCTGGGTAACGCCACGC
>JBCECW010000312.1:0-5364 GCA_039207785.1 Pseudomonas sp.
GAGCCGGTGCGCAGCATTCGTTTTGCCGCCTTGCTCAGTAACGCCGTGCCAGCCAGCGTGGCCACTGCCGACTCTGCCGCCTGGCGCTTCTGGCACGGCAAGCTGCAACCATCAGCCGCACAAGGGCGTTTTTACCAGGTGATCAGCGGCACCACGGCACTGCGGAACCTGCTGCCATGACGCCTCAATCACAACGCGGCAGCGTGCTGATCGTGACTCTGGTGCTGTTGCTGGTGGTCACGGCCCTGGCACTTTCCAGCGTGCACGACAGCGTCCTGGAAACCCAGGTAATGAACAGAAACCTCGAGCAGCAGCGTCTGTTCAACGCCGCAGAAGCCGGCCTGCGCGATGCCGAACGGCGTATCGCCCGGGCTACTGCGCCGTTATCACCCTGCGGCGCGCCACCCTGCCTGCATGGAATGGCCAGCAACAATGCGGTGGACTTTGCCCGGGCTACCCCTTACCAGGGCTCGTTCGGGCCGGGGCCGGCGGCCGTCAAGGTGCGCTGGTATATCCGCCAGATCGCCCAGCACGCCCACCAGCCCCATGAGGCCGCCTATGGCGACGCCGCGAAAACCAGCGGCACCTTCTATTACGAAGTCAGCAGCCAGGCGTTTTTCCCCCACCTGGCCCCGCCCGATATCAACGCCAACTGCCTGGCCGCCGTGGTTTGCCTGCGTTCGGTGGTGGCTCGCACCTTTGTCGAGGAGCGGCCATGACACGCGCACTCCTGATCGTGCTGAGCCTGGCCGGCTGGGGCGACTGGGCGTGGTCGGCAGCCAGCGGCGACGACTATTTCCATTCGCTGCTGTGCGCGCGGCCGGCAGCCCCCGCGCGCACCGTGGCCGGGGACGAAGCCAATACGCGCCTGCGCACCCGCTTCGATCCCACGTATTGGTCTGGCGAACTCAGCAAGGAGCGCCTCAGCGCCTCAGGTAATGCCACCGAGCTCTGGCGAGCCAGTCAGCAGCTACCTCGCCAGCGGTCGATCAAGATCAACACCGGCGCAGGCCTGGTCGATTTTACCTGGGCGGAGCTCAATACCTCCCAGCAAGAGCAGCTCAACACAGACCCGCAAGGCAACTTCGACGGCTATGGCGCCGCACGGGTAAAGCGCCTGCGGGGTGAAGCCTGTGACGGGTTGGACGGCTGTGCGGCCCTGCGCCAGGCGTTGCCGAGCCTGGGCGATATCGTCAACTCGCAACCGCTGGTTATCGCCGCGCCCCAGCGTGATAGCGCCGCCCTGGAACGCCACGATGGCCCGCCGGGTGCTTACGCGGCCTTCAAGGCTCGGCCGCGCCGCACGCAGGTATACGTTGGCGCCAACGACGGCATGCTGCATGGATTCGATGCCGCCAGCGGCGAGGAACGCCTGGCAATTGTCCCCTCGGCGCTGCTGCCACGGCTGCCGGCGTTAACGGCCGCCAGCTATGCCAACGGTGATCGCCATCGGTTTTTTGTCGATGGCGCGCTGGTGGCGCAAGACGTGTTTTTTGCCGATGCCTGGCACACGGTCATGCTGGTCAGCCTGGGCGCGGGTGGCCGTGGCCTGCTGGCCCTGGATGTCAGCGCCCCCGACCAGGTCCGGCTGCTATGGGAATTCGATACCCGCCATGACCCGCAGCTCGGCTACCTGCTGGGCGCGCCGACCATCGCCCACCTGCACACCGGCCAATGGGCCGCACTGCTGGGCACCGGTATGGATGCACCGGCGGGCAGCGCCGCCCTGCTGATAGTCGATATCCAGACCGGCAGTGTCATCAAGCGGCTGCCGCTGCCGGAGCCCGCCACGGAGCTGGCCATGCCGCTGGTGGCCGACACCAATGGCGATGGCAATGCCGACTACGCCTACGCCGGCGACAACCTCGGCAATCTCTGGCGCTTTGACCTCTACGACACCCGAGCAGGCCACCTGAACAAAGCCATGCAACCGGTGCAGGCAGCGGCGTTTCGCCTGTCGTTCGGTGGCCGGCCACTGTTTAGCGCACCCGGCAAACCCGCTAGCCTGCTGCCGCCACCCATTACCCTGGCTCCGGCTATCGTCAGCCATCCACTGGAGACGGGCTACCTGATCGTACTGGGCACTGGCCAGAATCACTTGCCGGCCGACCGAGACCTGCACAGCCTGTACGGCATCTGGGACCGCCATACCCACGGCGAAGACACCCAGGCCCTCGCCCCGGTACGCTTCGCCGACCTGCAACAACAGCAGGTCACCCCGCTACCCAACACTCACAATGGGGCACTTGCCCTGAGCCACCAGCCTATCGAGTGGCAGCCCAACAGCCCCGAGGGGCAAGGCAAACTGGGCTGGTATATCGACCTGCAAGCAGCCAATGCTGATGCCGCCAGCGAGCGCCTGGCAGCCCCGCCGCAACGACTGGGCGAGTTGCTGGCGTTTACCACCCGTATTCCCAGCACCCTGCCCTGCCAGGCCGACCTGCTTACCCGCCTGTACCTGATCGACCCGGCGGTGGGCGGTGGCGTGCGCCATCCCACCTTCGATCTCAATGGCGATGGCCTGATCGACAGCCAGGACGCCAGCGAAGGGCTGGTACCGGCCGCCATCAGCGCCCCACCAAGCGTACAAATCAGTGTCGACCCGCCCACCGGCAGGCCCTGCGTGCTCGGCGCAGCCGACTGCGCGCCACTCTCGCTCGGACCGCGGGCCAATGGCCGGCAAAGCTGGAGGGTTATCAGCGATGGCACACCCTGAATCCTGCCACGGCACCACCTTGCTGGAGCTACTGGCCGTACTGACCCTGCTTGGCGTGCTCTATGCGCTGGTCATGCCGCAGTACCGGCAGGTGGTAATTCGCAGCAACCGCAGCGAAGGCCAGGCCTTGCTGGTGGACGCCGCCGCACGGCAAGCGCGCCATTACGCGCAAACGCAGCAGTACATCACCGCCCAGCATGCGCTCACTGCCTTGCACTGGCCGGTTACCGAGAACGGCGAGGTGCACAGTGCCACTGGCCTGTATCGCCTGCTCAGCGAACCCGGCGATGGCGGTTACCTGCTCAAGGCCGAACCCTTGGGCCAGCAGCGCACCGACAGCGGCTGCGCCACCTTGTGGCTCAATGGCCTCGGCACCCGAGGTAGCAGCGGCACCGCCAGTGCCATGGAGTGCTGGAAATAGTCAGTTATACCGGGCCAGGATGGGGATGGCGCCGCCCGGCCCCTTGCGGCAGGCTAGCCACTTACCCATGGAGTGACGACAGTTATGGCCGACCCCACCTTCGAACTCACCCCCGAGCTGAAACAGGCGGTGCAAGGTTTCTTCGAACGTATTCCGTTCAACCAGATGCTCGGCATCCGTATCGACGAGCTGTCCACCGAACAGGTGCTGATGTCGTTGCCGATGCAGCCTGGGCTGGTGGGTAACTTTGTCCACGGCATCCTGCACGGTGGCGTGATTTCCGCGCTGCTCGACGTTACCGGCGGCGCCATGGCCCTGATCGGCGCCTTCGAACGGCACCAGAACCTAAGCAGCGGCGAGCGCATGGCGCGGCTCTCCAAGCTCGGCACCATCGACCTGCGCGTGGACTATTTGCGCCCCGGCCGCGGCCAGCACTTCGTCGCCAAAGCGGTTTTGCTACGCTCAGGCAACAAAGTGGCGGTGGTACGCTCCGAACTGCATGCCGACGACGGCACCCTGGTGGCAGTCGGCACCGGCACCTATCTTTGTGGTTAAGCTGCCGCGCAGCGCTCAAGCACGGGGCTTGGCCTCAGGCGACCAAAAACATAGCCTTGGCCAGCGGCGCCCTTTAAGATGCCGAAACTAGCAAAGCGCCATCATTGTTGGCGGTCCATCACTGTTAACTGAATTGCATCGTTCCTGGGGTTGGAGTTCGTGATGTCACTGCTGCACTTCCTTGCTGACATGCCGGCCAACCAGACGGTGATCCTCGATTGCCGGCATGACCCCAGCCTGGTGCTCCTGGCCTACCTGGTGGCCAGCGCCGCCGGGTTTACCGCCCTGGCCATGGCCAATCGCGTCAGCAGCAGCCGCACGGTTGGCGGGCGCGAGCTGTGGCGCTGGATTGGCGCGTTTGCCCTGGGTGGCGGCATCTGGTCGATGCACTTTATCGCCATGCTGTCGTTTAGCGCGCCGCTGCATATTGGCTACGACTTCCAGATCACCCTGCTCTCGCTGGTGATCGCCATCGGCGTGTCCTACGCGGTGATGTGGGTGATCAGCCGCAAACGCCTGGTTGCCTGGCAGTACCTGGCCGCGGCAACCACTGCAGGCCTGGGCATCGCCACCATGCACTACAGCGGCATGGCGGCCATCGAGTCGGCCGCCACCCTGTATTACGACCGCACGCTGTTTATCGTCTCGGTACTGATCGCCATCGGTGCCTCATTGGCCGCCGTGGTGCTGGCGTTCTATTTCCGTGGCAAGACCGGCGAGCGCGCGCATTGGCTGCGCATCCTGGCCAGCCTGGTGATGGGCGGCGCCATTGCCTCCATGCACTTTACCGGCATGGCCGCCATGACCCTGGCGGTCCCCACCGACCTCTACGCCCAGGTACTGCGGCCAGTTGCCGAGAGTGGCGAGCACAGCATCCTGGCCATCGCCATTGGCCTGATCGCGCTGATGATCATCGTCGCCGGCATCGGCGCCAGTTGGGCCGATCAGCGCCTGCGCGAGCAACATGCCAAGCTGCGGCGTGTGGCGCAGCAATTGAACGTGGTGACCCAATACGACCCGCTGACCAACCTGTTCAATGGCCGCGCCTTTACCCAACTGGCCACCCGCGCCCTCGACGTGGTGCAGCCGCAGCAGCGTTGGGCCTTGCTGTTTATCGACCTGGACAACTTCAAGCGCATCAACGACAGCCTGGGCCACGCCAGTGGCGACCATCTGCTGCAACTGGTGGCCCAGCGTATCCGTGGCGCCCTGGGCGGCGAAGATGTGCTGGCGCGTTTTTCCGGCGACGAATTCTGCGTGCTGGCCAAGGTGGAACACGGCTACCAGGCCGAACAACTGGCCAGCCGTATCGTCGACCAGCTGCAAACCCCGTTCAACCTGGCCTGCGGGCAAATCACCCAGACTGCCAGTATCGGTCTCTCGGTCTTCCCGCAAGACAGCAGCGACTACGACGCCCTGTTCAAGCATGCCGGCCTGGCGGTGGGCTACTGCAAGCAGCACGGGCGCAATCGCAGCCTGCGCTTCAGCCCGGACCTGGAACGCCGCGCCAATCTGGACCTGACGCTGGAGCAAGACCTGCGCCGCGCCATCAACGAAGAAGGGCTGCATGTGCACTACCAGCCCATCGTCTCGTGCGAGACCGGTCAGGTGATCAGCCTGGAAGCCCTGGCTCGCTGGAATCACCCGCAGCGCGGCACCGTCAGCCCGGAAG
>JBCECW010000313.1:0-5341 GCA_039207785.1 Pseudomonas sp.
CCACCAGGTTCATGGCGAAGGTGGTCTTACCCATCGACGGACGGCCGGCGACGATAATCAGGTCCGATGGCTGCAGGCCGCTGGTCTTCTCGTCGAGGTCGCTGAAGCCGGTGGACAGACCGGTAATGCCTTCGCCGGTATTGAACAGCTCGTCGATCCGGTCGATGGCCTTGGTCAGCAGCACATTCACGCCCATCGGGCCGCCGGTTTTCGGCCGCGCCTCGGCGATCTGGAAGATCTGCCGTTCGGCTTCGTCGAGGATTTCGGCTGCCTGCCGCCCTTGCGGGTTAAAGGCGCTGTCGGCGATATCGCTGCTGATGCCGATCAACTGTCGCAAGGTGGCGCGCTCACGCACGATCTGCGCATAGGCCTTGATGTTGGCCACCGACGGGGTGTTTTTCGCCAGCTCACCGAGGTAGGCCAGGCCGCCGGTCTGCGAGGTCTGGCCTTCCTTGTCGAGCTGCTCGGACAGGGTCACCACGTCGAACCGCGAGTTCTGGTCAGCGAGCTTGGCGATGGCGCGGAAGATCAAACGGTGGTCATGGCGATAGAAGTCGCCGTCCGATACCTGGTCCAGCACCCGCTCCCAGGCGTTGTTGTCGAGCATCAAGCCACCGAGCACGGCCTGTTCGGCCTCGATGGAATGGGGCGGGACTTTTAGCGCGGCGGTTTGCAGGTCGAACTGTTCGGGATCGGAAATATCGTTCATGGCCACATGGAATCAGAAGTGCAAAACAGGGAATGCAGAAAGACAAAGGGCACGATCTGCGAGTGCAGATCGTGCCCGATGTAAACCGCTGGCACCAGAGGTGCCGGGCGATTGGTATTGCTTAAGCAGCTACCACGACAACGCGGACAGTTGCTTCAACGTCGGAGTGCAGGTGCACAGCTACGTCGAATTCGCCCACGTGACGGATGGTACCGTTCGGCAGACGCACTTCCGATTTAGCCACTTCAACGCCAGAGGCGGTCAGGGCGTCGGCGATGTCGTGAGTACCGATGGAACCGAACAGCTTGCCTTCATCACCAGCGGTGGCAGTGATGGTCACTTCCAGCTCAGCCAGTTGAGCAGCACGAGCTTCAGCCGAAGCTTTCTTCTCGGCAGCCAGTTTTTCCAGCTCTGCACGACGCTCTTCGAACGCAGCAACGTTCGCAGCGGTAGCGGCAGTGGCTTTGCCTTGCGGCAGCAGGAAGTTACGGCCGTAACCAGCCTTAACGTTCACTTTGTCGCCCAGGTTGCCCAGGTTGGCGATTTTTTCCAGCAGGATGACTTCCATTTGGGTCTTACCTCTTAACTTTTAACCTTCACCGTTCGCGGGCCCTGCGCCGTGCTTGCGCGCCATGCGTCCGCGAAAATCAATCAGACTGTCGACCACAGCCAGGATACAAATCAGGTTGCCGATCATCAGCACAGCCATGTACAGGACAAACACCCAGAAGGTGCTGAGCCGCTTCATTTCGATCACGCCATGGCCAAGAGCCAAGCCGGCGAAAAACAGCGGCACCGTACACAGTGGTGCCAACACCGCGAAGCTCTCGCCCAGTGCTGGTGCGAACAACACACCAAGCAGCAGGCCAACAGCCACAGCGGGCTTCAAACGTATTGCCCGAAACTCCAGGCCGAAACCACCAGGGTTGTACAACGCGGCTTGCCAATAACGAGCAAGCACCAGGCACAGCACACACATCAACTGCAATGAGGACGCCAGAAACCCGGGCAAGGCCGCGATAAGCGACGCTTGCACATCGGCGAGCTGCTCGGCGGGGATCTTCGCTTCAGCGGCATACTGCGAGAAGACTGCGCGGATAAATTCCGCCATTCCCTTCAGCATGTCGGCCGAGACCACTTCGATCACCTGCACAAACACTGCGCCTAACACAACACTGGCCAGCAACACCCAGGTCCAGGAAGCACTGGCGCGTAACACTTGCGCCAACACCAGCGTGCCTGCCACCAGCATCAGGGTCGTCGGCTCACCGACAAACCACCATGCCGCAGCGGGCAACAACGCCCAAACCCATACGCTGAACGCGTCGGTTGCACCGCGCCGCAACAAAACCAAAGCTGCTGCGGCAGCGCTCAACCAGATCAACAGCGGCAATGCCGCACTACCTACCACTACGAGAGTGGCCTGCATGCGACCGCGCATGATGAACTCAGCTATGGCGCGCATGCGATTTATCCCTTACTGCAATTCGACCTTCCGGTCTCAGCGGCCGTGGCTGTCGGTGTAGGCGAGCAGGGCCAGGAAGCGGGCGCGCTTGATAGCGGTAGCCAGCTGACGCTGATAACGAGCCTTGGTACCGGTGATACGGCTTGGAACGATTTTGCCGGTTTCAGAAACGTAGGCTTTCAGGGTGTTGAGATCTTTGTAGTCGATCTCCTTCACGTCTTCAGCGGTGAAACGGCAGAATTTACGACGACGGAAGAAACGTGCCATGAGAGTGGCTCCTCAATAGATCCGTGGATTACTCGTCAGCGTTGTCGCTGTCGCTGTTGTCGCTGTCATCGCTGTCGTCGATCGAATCGGCTTCAGGACGGTCACGACGCTCGCGGCGCTCGCTGCGGTTTTCTTCAGCCTTGAGCATCTCGGACTGGCCGGTAACGGCTTCGTCGCGACGGATGACCAGGTTACGGATCACGGCATCGTTGTAGCGGAAGTTGTCTTCCAGCTCAGCCAGGGCTTTGCCGGTGCACTCAACGTTCAGCATCACGTAGTGAGCCTTGTGAACATTGTTGATTGCGTAGGCCAGTTGACGACGGCCCCAGTCTTCCAGGCGGTGGATTTTGCCGCCGTCTTCTTCGATCAGCTTGGTGTAACGCTCAACCATGCCGCCGACTTGCTCGCTCTGGTCCGGGTGAACCAGAAAGATGATTTCGTAATGACGCATAAATGCTCCTTACGGGTTAAGCCTGCCGCGAAATGCGGTCAGACAAGGAGTGAAAAGACACTGTTAGCTCACCGGACATCAGCG
This sequence comes from Pseudomonas sp., assembly GCA_039207785.1. Classification (GTDB taxonomy): domain Bacteria; phylum Pseudomonadota; class Gammaproteobacteria; order Pseudomonadales; family Pseudomonadaceae; genus Aquipseudomonas. The sequence goes on from JBCECW010000313.1 coordinate 2,977, forward strand.
CACGAATGCGCCTGCCGTCACGGCAAGGGGCGCAATTGTAGAGAAGGGGGCTGGGGGGCGCAAGGCAATTGGTGATTATTTGAACAGCTCACCAAAAGTAATCCATCAGCAGACGCGGCGTTAACCGCGCCTGCTGGCAAAGCTTATTTCAGAGCTTTTTTAGCCTTGAGGCCACGCTGGCGCATGGCTTCGAACAGGCATACGCCAGTGGCGACCGACACGTTGAGGCTACTGACGCTACCAGCCATGGGCAGGCGCACCAGGTAATCGCAGTGCTCGCGGGTCAGGCGGCGCATGCCTTTGCCTTCGGCGCCCATGATCAGGATGGTCGGCCCGGTCAGGTCCTGGTCGTACAGCTCCTGCTCAGCCTCCCCCGCCGTGCCCACGACCCACAAGCCACGCTGCTGGAGTTTTTCCAGGGTGCGCGCCAGGTTGGTCACGGCCACCAGCGGAATCACTTCCGCCGCACCGCAGGCCACTTTGCGCACGGTGGGGTTGAGGGTGGCGGATTTGTCTTTCGGCACGATCACCGCCAGGGCCCCGGCAGCATCGGCAGTACGCAGGCAGGCGCCAAGGTTATGCGGGTCGGTCACGCCATCGAGCACCAGCAACAGCGGGTGACCTTCGGCGCGGTCCAGCAACTCGTCGAGCATGGCCTCGCCCCACACCTGGCTGGGGCTGACCTCAGCGACCACGCCCTGGTGCACGCCCTCGACCCAGGCATCCATTTCACGACGCTCGGCCTGACCAACGGCCACGCGCGATTGCGCGGCCAATTCCAGCAGCACCTGTACGCGGGGATCGTTGCGGCCTTCGGCCAGCCAGATCTGCTTGACCCGCTTGGGGTGATGACGCAACAACGCCTCTACGGCATGCACGCCGTAGATCTTTTCCAACTGACTCATGCTTTACCCTTTGGCTTGCGTGCGCCGCCACTTTTGCTCGGTGCGGCGGCACCGCCCTTGGGCGGGCCCTTGCGGTGGCTGCTCGGCTTGCCGCTTTTGCTTTTGCTGGTAGTGCTGGCCTTGCCTTTACTCTTGGCTTCGGCGAGCAGCGCGCTTTTCACTTCGCGGCTGCGTTTGACATCGGTATTGCCCGTGTCCGCCTGCACACGGCTGGCAGCCGCGTTGGCTTTTTCCGCACGCTCGCGGGCGCCGCCCTTGGTGGCCGAGGTGGTCGCGCGGCCTTTGCGGCCAATCGGTGCGTCGATGGTGGCTTGCGCCAGCTCGAAGTCGATCTTGCGTTCGTCGAGGTCTACCCGCATGACCTTGACGTCGATGCTGTCGCCCAGGCGGAAACTGCGCCCGGTGCGCTCACCAGCCAGACGGTGGTGAACCGGGTCGAAGTGGTAGTAGTCGCCCGGCAAGGCGGTAACGTGCACCAGGCCTTCGACATAGATGTCTTTGAGCTCGACGAACAAACCAAAACCGGTCACCGCGGTGATCACGCCCGGGAAGCTTTCGCCCACGCGGTCTTTCATAAACTCGCACTTGAGCCAGTTCACCACGTCGCGGGTGGCTTCGTCGGCGCGCCGCTCGGACAACGAGCACTGCTCGCCCAATTGCTCCAAGGCGGGCTCGTCGTAGGGGTAGATACGCGCCTTCGGAATGGTCATCGCGCCGGCACGCTTGACGTGCGGGGTGTCCAGCTTCGAGCGGATCACACTGCGGATGGCGCGGTGGGTCAGCAGGTCCGGGTAACGGCGGATCGGCGAGGTGAAGTGGGTATAGGCCTCGTAGTTCAGGCCAAAGTGGCCCTGGTTGTCGGCGCTATACACCGCCTGACTCAGCGAGCGCAGCATCACGGTCTGGATCAGGTGGTAATCCGGCCGCTCGCGAATACCTTCCAGCAGGGCCTGGTAATCCTTGGGCGACGGACCTTCCTTGGACTTGCCGCGCTGCAGCGACAGCCCCAGCTCGCCGAGGAAGGCTTTGAGTTTTTCCAGACGCTCCGGCGGCGGGCCATCGTGCACGCGGTACAGCGCAGGAATTTCGTGCTTCTGCAGGAATGCGGCGGTGGCCACGTTGGCGGCCAGCATGCATTCCTCGATCAGCTTGTGCGCATCGTTGCGAGTGGTCGGGCGAATTTCGGCAATCTTGCGACCGGCACCGAAGATAATCCGCGTTTCCTGGGTTTCGAAGTCGATGGCGCCGCGCTCATGGCGGGCCGCCAGCAGCACCTGGTACAGCGAGTACAACTGCTTGAGGTGCGGCACCACATCGCCATACTCGCCACGCAGGGCCTTGGCTTCGGCGGTTTTCGGTTGTTCGAGGATGGTGCTGACCTTGTTGTAGGTCAGGCGCGCATGGGAGTGGATCACCGCTTCGTAGAACTGGTAGTCGGTCATCTTGCCGGTCTTGGAGAT
>JBCECW010000314.1:0-5324 GCA_039207785.1 Pseudomonas sp.
ATACGGGGCCTGGCCTGAGCGCAGGTGGGCGGCGAGTTTAGCATGCTGCTCAAGATAGCCGCCGCACGGCCTGGCTGAGCTAAACTGCACAGCTACGTTTGAGGAGCCCCATCATGCAAAACGCGCAGAACTTGATCTGGATCGATCTGGAAATGACCGGCCTGGAGCCGGAAACCGATGTGATCATCGAAATGGCCACCATCGTCACCGACAGCAACCTCAATGTGCTGGCCGAGGGCCCGGTGATTGCCGTGCACCAGAGCGATGAAGTGCTGGCGGCCATGGATGAATGGTGCACCCGTACCCACGGTGAAAGCGGCCTGACCCAGCGCGTACGCGACAGCAAGATCAGCGCCCAGGAAGCCGAAGCGCAGACCATCGCGTTTCTGGAGCAGTGGGTGCCCAAGGGCAAGTCGCCGATCTGCGGCAATAGCATTGGCCAGGACCGGCGCTTTCTCTACCGCTATATGCCCAACCTGGAAGCCTACTTCCACTACCGCTACCTCGACGTGTCGACCCTGAAAGAGCTGGTGACCCGCTGGGCGCCGCAGATTCGCGATGGCTTTAGCAAGAAGGGCAGCCACCTGGCACTGGACGATATCTACGACTCCATCGCCGAGCTCAAGTACTACCGCGAGCATTTCATCAAGAAGTTCTGAGTTTTCGCCCTCACGCCGTCATCCCCGCGCAGGCGGGGATCCAGAATATTTCAGGTAACGCTGTTCGCCGTAACAGTCTGGATCCCCGCTTTCGCGGGGATGACGTCTGTGGGGTGGCGAGCTAACGACCGTGCTGGGCCAACGCCCACTGCACATGCTCGCGCACCATCTCTGAACCATCTTCCTTGCGTGCCTCCAGCGCTTCCAGCACCGGAATGCTGCTTGGCGCATTGCCCAAACCCACCGCCAGATTGCGCAGCCAGCGTTCATAGCCGGCGCGGCGTAGCGGCGAGCCTTCGGTGCGGCTTAGAAACTCGTCCTCGCTCCAGCGAAACAGCTCGGCCAACTGGGCGTTGTCCAGGCTATGGCGGGGCTGGAAGTCGCTCTGTTCGGTCGGCCGGGCAAAGCGGTTCCAGGGGCAAACCATCTGGCAGTCATCGCAACCAAATACCCGATTGCCGATCAGCGGCCGCAGCTCGGTAGGGATCGGGCCCTTCAGCTCGATGGTCAGGTAGGAAATGCAGCGCCGCGCATCCAGCACATAGGGGCCGACAAAGGCATTGGTGGGGCAGATATCCAGGCAGGCCGTGCAGCGGCCGCAATGCTCGGTGGTGGTCGGTGCATCGACTGGCAGCGGCAGGTCGACAAACAGCTCGCCAAGAAAGAAGTAACTGCCGGCCTTGCGGTTGAGCACCAGGGTGTTTTTGCCGATCCAGCCCAGGCCCGCCTGCTCGGCGATGGCCTTTTCCAGCACTGGCGCACTGTCGACAAAGGCGCGATAGCCAAACGGGCCGATGGCCTGCTGGATACGCTCGGCCAGTTGCTGCAGGCGCTTGCGGATCAGCTTGTGGTAGTCGCGGCCCAGGGCATAGCGCGAGACATAGGCGGTTTCCTTTTCGGCCAGGCGCTGGGCCATCAAGGTGTCGCCGGGCAAGTAATCCATGCGCAGCGACACCACGCGCAGGGTGCCGGGCACCAGCTGGTCCGGGTGCGAGCGCTTGCTGCCATGGGCGCCCATATAGTCCATCTCGCCGTGGTAGCCGGCGGCCAGCCAGCGCTCCAGGTGCGCCTCGTGCTCGCCCAGTTCCAGGCCGGCGATGCCCACTTGCTGAAAGCCAAGCTCACGCCCCCAGTCTTTGATCGACTGGGAAAGGGCGGTGAGATCGAGAGAAGGGGCGGACATGGCAACAGGCAACCGGGGCGGACGTGCGTATAATTCTGCCAGACATCGGAGCCGACTGACGCATGCCGCATTCCCACCCCCCCCTATCCATTGCTGTGCAACGCTTGGCGCCGGCCAACTTGCCGCGCCTGCCCGCTCGCCAACCGGCTGCCCATAAAGGCCAGTTCGGCCATGTGGTGGTGGTGGGCGGTGATCGCGGCTTTGGCGGCGCAGCGCTGCTGGCCGGCGAAAGCGCCTTGCGCAGTGGCGCCGGGCTGGTGGCGTTGGCCACGCGCCCCGAGCATGTGCCCGCCGCCCTGGTGCGTTGCCCGGAAATCATGAGCGCTGGCGTCAGCTCAGCCAATCAGCTGCTGGCATTGGTCAAGCGCGCCACGGTAGTGGTGGTGGGCCCGGGGCTGGGGCAGGACGCGTGGGGGCGCAGTCTGTTTTCCGTGGCCCGTAGCGTCGAGCTGCCCCAGGTCTGGGATGCGGATGCGCTGAATTTGCTGGCCGCCACCCCCGCTCCGCTGCCGGCCAATAGCGTTATCACTCCGCACCCCGGCGAGGCCGCACGGCTGCTGTGCATGACCACCGCTGAGGTACAGGCCGACCGTCCCGCCGCCGCCCAGGCACTGGCGAAAAAATATGCAGCCGTGGCGGTGCTTAAAGGCGCCGGCAGTTTGATTGCCAGCCCCGATGGCCGGCTCAACTTATGCGACCACGGCCACCCGGCCATGGCCGGTGCCGGCCTCGGGGATGTGCTGGCCGGGGTTGTCGGTGCATTGCTGGCGCAAGGCCTGCCGGCCTTTGATGCCGCCAGCCTGGCCGTGTGGCTGCATGCCCGTGCCGGCGAGCAGTTGGGCGCGCAGGGCCGCGGCTTGGCGGCCAGTGATCTGATTGGAGTCATTCGTGGGTTATTGCAGGAACAGTCGCCATGTCTGAACTAACGCTGGAGCTATATAAAGCAGACGAAGCCGCCATGCTGGAGCTGGGCGCGCGGATCGCCGAGGTGACCGGTGGTCGCGGCATCATTTACCTGCATGGTGACCTGGGCGCCGGCAAGACCACGCTGTCGCGCGGCATCATTCGCGGCCTGGGTCATGGTGGTGCAGTCAAAAGCCCGACCTTTACCCTGGTCGAGCCTTACGAGCTTGGCGAGGTGCGCGCCTATCACTTCGACCTCTACCGCCTGGTCGACCCCGAGGAGCTGGAGTTTCTCGGTATTCCCGATTATTTCGAGGGCGATGCCCTGTGCCTGATCTAATGGCCGAAACGCGGTGCAGGCGTTTTGCCAAAGGCGGACATGGACATTACCATTAGCCCACATAAAAGCGGGCGCCTGCTGCAACTTACGCCACATAACGGATTGGGCGAGGCCTGGTGTGCCGCCTTGGCCAAATACGAGAAAGCATGAATAAGAGAGTGGGGTTGGGTATGCGCATGCGCGCGCTGTTTACCGGGGTTGCTGTGCTGCTGGCTGTGTTGGCTGCCGATCTTGTGGCTGCGGCCGATATCAAAAGCGTACGGCTGTGGCGCGCGCCGGATAACACCCGGCTGGTATTCGACCTCTCCGGGCCGGTAACCCACAGCGTCTTTACCCTGACCTCGCCCAACCGCATCGTTATCGACGTCAATGGCGCCACCCTGGCGACCAAGCTCGAACAACTGTCCATCGCCAATACCCCGATCACCAGCGTGCGCTCGGCGCAGCGCTCGCCTACCGACCTGCGCATCGTTATCGACCTGTCGGCACCGGTCACGCCCAAGAGCTTTAGCCTGGCGCCCAACCAGCAGTACGGCGATCGCCTGGTAGTCGACCTGTTTGACCAGGGCGCCGACAGCGCGCCAAGCCTGCCATCTACCACCACGGCCGCCGCGCCGCAGGTGCCGGTGACACCGACCCAGCCCGCGCCCAAACTCACCCCGCCAGACCCGAGCGGCAAGCGCGATATCGTGGTGGCCATCGACGCCGGCCACGGCGGCGAAGACCCCGGTGCCCTGGGCCCGCGCGGCGCCCGCGAAAAGGACGTGGTGCTGGGTATCGCCAAGGAACTGCAACGCCAGGTAAACGCCACCAAGGGCTACCGTGCCGAACTGGTGCGTACCGGCGACTACTTTATTCCGCTGCGTAAACGCACCGAGATTGCCCGCAAGAAGGGCGCCGACCTGTTTGTGTCCATCCATGCCGATGCGGCGCCCAGCAAATCGGCGTTTGGCGCCTCGGTATTTGCCTTGTCCGATCGCGGCGCGACCTCGGAAACGGCGCGCTGGTTGGCCGACAGTGAAAACCGCTCCGACCTGATCGGCGGTGCCGGCAATGTCAGCCTCGACGACAAAGACCCGATGCTGGCCGGCGTGCTGCTCGACCTGTCGATGACTGCCTCGCTGTCCTCCAGCCTGAACGTCGGGCAAAAGGTCTTGAGCAACCTGGGCAGCGTCACCTCGCTGCACAAGCGGCGGGTGGAACAGGCCGGGTTTATGGTGCTGAAGTCGCCGGATATCCCGTCGATCCTGGTGGAAACCGGGTTTATCTCCAACCCCAATGAATCGGTGAAGCTGGCGTCCGACAGCCATCAGCAGTCGCTGGCGCGCTCGATCTCCAGTGGTATCCGCCAGTTCTTCCAGCAGAACCCGCCACCGGGCACCTACATTGCCTGGATGCGCGACTCCGGCAAGATTGCTCCCGGGCCGCGTGACCATCTGGTGACCTCCGGCGAAAGCCTGGCGATGATCGCCCAGCGCTACCAGGTGTCCCAGGCGGCGATTCGCTCGGCCAACAACCTGAAAACCGATGCGCTGAAAATCGGCCAGCATCTGCAGATTCCGCCCACCGCCCTGGCGGCCCAGCCATGACCGCGCCGGCTGTGACCCAAGCGCGTATCGAGCTGCTTAGCCCGCGCCTGGCCAACCAGATTGCCGCCGGCGAGGTGGTAGAGCGCCCGGCCTCGGTGGCCAAGGAACTGCTGGAAAACAGCCTGGACTCCGGCGCCAGCCGTATCGACGTGGATGTGGAGCTGGGCGGCACCAAGCTGTTGCGGGTGCGCGATGACGGCAGCGGGATTGCCGCCGACGACCTGCCGCTGGCCCTGGCCCGGCATGCCACCAGCAAGATCCGCGAGCTGGAAGACCTCGAAAGCGTAATGAGCATGGGCTTTCGTGGTGAGGCGCTGGCGTCCATCAGCTCCGTCGCCCGTCTGACCCTGACCTCGCGCACCGCCGACGCCGACCAGGCCTGGCAAGTGGAAACCGAGGGCCGCGATATGGCCCCGCGCGTTCAGCCAGCGGCCCACCCGGTCGGTACCTCGGTGGAAGTGCGCGACCTGTTTTTCAACACCCCGGCGCGGCGCAAATTCCTCAAGGCCGAGAAAACCGAGTTCGACCATCTGCAGGAAGTGGTCAAGCGCCTGGCGCTGGCGCGTTTTGATGTGGCTTTCCATCTGCGCCATAACGGCAAGAGCGTGCTGTCGTTGCACGAAGCCCATGACGAGGCGGCGCGCGCCCGT
>JBCECW010000315.1:0-5323 GCA_039207785.1 Pseudomonas sp.
CCTTGGATACCAGCAGGTTGTCCTTGAGGGTCAGCGACTGGTACTTGCGGGCGAAGATCACCGGCACGCCCAGTTCCAGGCCGGCCATCACCGACGGCGCAATACCGGAGGCTTCGATGGTGACGATCTTGGTGATGCCCTGATCCTTGAACAGCTCGGCAAAGGCCTGGCCGATCTGCTGCATCAGGCGCGGGTCGATCTGGTGGTTGAGAAAGGCGTCGACCTTGAGCACCTGGTCGGACAGCACTACGCCTTCTTCGATAATTTTGGTTTTCAGCGCTTGCATCTCAGGGCTCTCATTTCAGTTAGTGCTGGGTTTAGTAAAGGTGGGGCTGGCGTGCAAGCGAGCCCGGTCACTTTTTCATCATGGCGCGGATATCGGCCAGGGCCGCATTGCCGCGTACTGCTTTGACTTCCACCGGGGTTTCTTCCAGGCCTTCCCAGGCCAGGTCTTCGGCGGGCAATTCATCGAGAAAACGGCTGGGCGAGCAGTCGATGATTTCGCCGTATTGCTTGCGCTTGGCCGCGAAGGTAAAGGCCAGCGTCTGCCGCGCGCGGGTAATGCCCACGTAGGCCAGGCGGCGCTCTTCTTCGATGGTGTCGGCCTCGATGCTGGAGCGGTGCGGCAGGATTTCTTCTTCCATGCCGATGATAAACACGTAGGGAAACTCCAGGCCCTTGGACGCGTGCAGGGTCAGCATCTGTACGCCCTCGGCGCCTTCTTCCTCTTCCTGCTGGCGCTCGAGCATGTCGCGCAATACCAGTTTGCCGATAGCGTCTTCGATGGTCATATCGCCATCTTCGTCGCGCTCCAAGGTGTTTTTCAGCGCGTCGATCAGGAACCAGACGTTGCCCATCCGCGCCTCGGCCACCTTGTCGCTCGATGCGTTCTGGCGCAGCCAGTTCTCGTAGTCGATATCCATCACCATGCTGCGCAGCACGGCAATCGGCTCGTTCTCGGCGCATTGCTGGCGGATCTTGTCCATCCAGCGTTTGAAACGTTGCAGGCGCTCGCTGTAGCGGCTGTCCAGATGTTCGCCCAGGCCCAGTTCATCGGACGCGTTGTACATCGAGATCTTGCGCTCGGTGGCGTAGTTGCCAAGCTTTTCCAGGGTGGTGGAGCCGATTTCGCGGCGCGGTACGTTGATTACCCGCAAGAAGGCGTTGTCGTCATCGGGGTTTACCAGCAGGCGGAAGTAGGCCATCAGGTCCTTTACTTCCTGGCGGGCAAAAAAGCTGGTGCCGCCGGACAGGCGATAGGGAATCTGGTGGTGCTGCAGTTTCAGCTCCATCAGCTTGGCCTGGTAGTTGCCGCGGTAGAGGATGGCGAAATCGCTGTAGGGCCGGTCGGTGCGCAGGTGCAGGCTGAGGATTTCCATGGCCACGCGCTCGCACTCGGCGTCTTCGTTCTTGCAGCGAATCACGCGAATTTCGTCGCCATGGCCCATCTCGCTCCACAGCTGCTTTTCAAAGGCGTGGGGGTTGTTGGCGATCAGGGTGTTGGCGCATTTGAGGATGCGGCTGGTGGAGCGGTAGTTCTGCTCCAGCATGACCACCTTGAGCGACGGGTAGTCGGTCTTGAGCAGCATCAGGTTTTCCGGCCGCGCGCCGCGCCAGGCATAGATCGACTGGTCGTCGTCGCCCACCACGGTGAACTGGCAGCGCATGCCCACCAGCATTTTCACCAGCAGATATTGGCTGGCGTTGGTGTCCTGGTATTCGTCTACCAACAGGTAGCGCACCTTGTTCTGCCACTTTTCCAGGATGTCGGCGTGTTCCTGGAACAGTTTTACCGGCAGCAGGATCAGGTCGTCGAAGTCCACCGCGTTGTACGCCTTGAGCGTGCGCTGGTAGTGCATATAGACGATGGCGGCGGTTTGCTCTTTCGGGTTGCGCGCGGCTTCGAGCGCCTCGGGCGGCAGGATCAGGTCGTTTTTCCACGAACCGATATAGCCCTTGATTTCATCGATGCCGTCGTCGCCCGAGTATTCCTTCTGCATGATGTCGCTGAGCAGCGCCTTGATATCGCCGTCATCGAAGATCGAGAAACCGGGTTTGTAGCCCAGGCGCGCATATTCCTTGCGGATAATGTTCATGCCCAGGTTGTGGAAGGTGCATACCGTCAGGCCTCGGCCTTCGCCACCCTTGAGCAAGGTGCCGACGCGCTCTTTCATTTCGCGCGCGGCCTTGTTGGTAAAGGTCATCGCCACGATATGCTGCGCACGAATGCCACACTGCTGCACCAAGTGGGCTATCTTGCGAGTGATCACGCTGGTCTTGCCAGAGCCGGCGCCAGCGAGCACCAATAGTGGGCCGCCGACGTAGTTCACGGCTTCTTGCTGCCGGGGGTTGAGTCGGGACATCGTCTTGTATCAAAGGAAAGGGGCGCGCATTTTAGCAGGCCTGATGCAGAATGCCGTAACCGTCTGGATACTGTGACGCAGACCTTGTTGGCTGCGTGATGGTCTTGGTTATTTCGGCTAATGCAGTACGCTAGTGCCGCATCAGCGGGGGCTGATGTGAATAGACATCGCACAGGATGTGCGCAAGAGACGCCGATAACGGCGCGAAAGGGCGGTAGAACCGCCATGTGCAATGCTTTGGGGGAAGTCGTTTGTCTACGCATGCTGAGACCTTGCGTATAGTCCTGCTGGCCGACGCGCCAGAATGGGCGGCATTGCTGCGTGCGCAACTGGCGGCGCTGGGCAATCCGTCGGCGTTGATCACGGCGCCTTCCTGGTCTGCTGCCAGCGGCCTGTTTGACGAGCAGGCCCAGGGCCTGTTGCTGACCACCCCGCAATTGCAGCCCGCACCGGGCAGTTGCCCATTGCCTACCGTGTTGTTGCTTGACGCCGAGCCCCCCGAACCGCCGATTGGCGTCAGCGACTGGCTGGTAAAAGGCTCCCTCACCCCCGATACCCTGCGCCGTTGCCTGCGCTATGTGCGCGAACACGGCGTACTCAAGGACACCTTGCAGCGCCTGGCCGAGCAAGACCCGCTGACCGGCATCGCCAACCGCCAGGGCTTTCAGACCCTGCTGACCGCCCAGCTTGCCGAGTTCAAGGGGCGTGGCCTGGCCCTGGGGCATCTCGATCTGGACAACTTCCGCCACGCCAACGATGCCCTCGGTCACCAGGCCGGCGATCGCCTGATCCTGCAGGTGGTGGCACGGCTCAAGGGCGTGCTCGCCGCCGACGACTACCTGGCCCGTCTGGGTAGCGATGAATTTGCCTTGCTGCTGGATATTCGCCGCGACCCCGAGCGTGCGGAACGGATTGCCGAGCGTATTACCGAGGCGCTGTCGGAGCCCTACTGGGTGGATGGCGAAAGCCTCTTGATCGGGTGCAGCCTCGGCGTGGCCCATGCTCGCGCCGATGCCGGCGCCGACCCGCTGATGTGGCACGCCCATATCGCCATGCAACAGGCCAAGAGCCGCCAGGGCTGCACCTTTCATGTCTTCGATGAGCGCATCAACCGCAACGCCCGCAGCCTCGCCGACCTTGAGAGCGAACTGCGCCGCGCCTTGCGCCGCGACGAGCTGGAGCTGCATTACCAGCCGCGCCTGTGCCTGAAAACCGGCCAGATCCTCGGCCTGGAAGCGCTGGTGCGCTGGCGCCATAGCGAGCGCGGGCTGCTCGCCCCCAACGAATTTGTGCCGCTGGCGGAAGAGAGCGGGTTGATCGTGCCACTGGGCTACTGGGTAATTTCCCGTGCCCTGCGCGATATGCAGTGGTTGCGCGGGCGAGGCCTGCCGGCGCTGCATATGGCGGTCAACTTGTCGTTCCGCCAGTTCCAGGACAGCCAGCTGCTATCGACCCTGGGCCGCTTGATCGAAGAGCGCGGCGTGGACGCGCAATGGCTGGAGTTCGAACTCACCGAAACCGCCGTGATGCGCCGCAGCGACCATGTGCAACAGACCATGAAAGCCCTGGGCAAGCTGGGTGTGCGGTTTTCCCTGGATGACTTCGGTACCGGTTTCTCGTCGTTCGTGCACCTGAATAACCTGCCCATCACCATGCTGAAGATCGACAAGAGCTTTGTCGGCGGCATGGATAACCGCCCGGAAAACCGCCAACTGGTACGGGCGATGATCAACCTGGCACATAACCTCGAGCTGGCGGTGGTGGCCGAGGGCGTGGAAAACGCCGAGCAACTGGCGCTGCTACGCCAGTTCGGCTGCGACCAGGTGCAGGGTTACCTGGTCAGCAAACCTCTGCCGCTGGCCGAGTTGGCGCGTTTTCTGGTGTTTGGCAATCGGCAGGCGATGCTGTCGAGCTTGTCGACGGTTTAAGCGCCAGCAGGCGCGCGGTCTTCCACTCAAATCCCAGGGTCAGGCCCACGGCGGCACACAGCAGGCCGGCGGCCAGGCCCCACCATACGCCTTGCGCCCCCCAGCCCATGGGGAACGCCAGCCACCAGGCCGCTGGTGCACCCACCAGCCAATAGCAGCCGAGCCCAACCCAGAAGGTGGTGTTGGCGTCTTTCATGCCGCGAATAGCGCCCATGGCGATGGTTTGCGTGCCGTCGAACAGCTCGAACAGCGCGGCAATCGCCAGCAGGCTGACGGCCAGGTGCACGACGTCGGCAAATGCGGGGTTCTGGTGGTCCAGGAACAACCCGATCACCCAGTTGGGCGCGAGCCAGAACAGTAAGGAAAAGCCCAGCATGGTGATCGCCCCCAGGCCGATGCCCAGGCGCCCGGCTCGCCGTGCTTCGAGCAGGCGCCCCGCACCGAAGTGCTGGCCGATGCGGAAGGTCACCGCATAGGAAATGCCCACCGGCACCATAAAGGCCACGGTCACCGACTGCAGGGCAATCTGGTGCGCAGCCAGTTCCGTGCTGCCCAGCGCGCCCATGCACAGTGCGGCAAAGGCAAACAGCCCCGCCTCCACCGCATAGGTGCCGCCAATCGGCAGGCCCAGGCGCAGCAGTTCAGCCAGGGCCGCGCGTGATGGTCGCAGGCCCTTGAGCAACCGGTAGTGGCGGTAGAAGGGGTGGCGGCTGACGTATAGCAGCAGGGTCAAGGCCATCAGGTTGCTGACAATCGCGGTTACCAGGCCAATGCCGGCCAGGCCCAGCCTGGGCAGGCCGAACAGGCCATGGATCAGCACATAGTTCAGGGCAATATTGCTGAGCGCGCCGCCAATGCTGATGGCCATGACCGGGCCGGCGCGGCCGATGGCGCCGGTAAAGCCGCGCAGGGCCATAAAGGTCATATAACCCGGCAGGGCGAACAGCAGGGTGGACAGAAACTGCTCGGCGCCTGCCACGGTGCCGGGGTCCTGGCCGATGGAGGCCACCAGGAAGCCGATGCAGGCCATGA
>JBCECW010000316.1:0-5316 GCA_039207785.1 Pseudomonas sp.
CTGCCGCAGTTGCAGGCCCTTGGCGAGAACGTCAGCGTCACCGAGACCTTTCGCGTGCAGGTCACCGACCCCCATGGCGCCAGCGATATCCGTGAGGTGACGGTGCTGGTGCATGGGCATAACGACGCGCCCTTTGTCACCGGCGTGGACAGCGGCAAGGTGATTGAAGACACGGTGCTCAAGGTGGCCGGGCAACTGGTGGCCCACGATGTCGATGGCAATGACTTGCCGGCGTTTCAGCTGGCGCAATTCAGTGGCACCTATGGCCAGTTCAGCATGGCCGCCGACGGCCACTGGAGCTACGAACTGTTTGCCAGCAGCGGCCCGGTGCAAGCGCTGGCCGCAGGCGAAACCGCCACCGAGCGCTTTACCGTGGTGGCCGTCGACCAGCATGGCGGCAGTTGCTACCAGCCGGTGACGGTAACCGTATACGGCAGCAACGATGCGCCGGTCATCAGCGGCACCAGCACCGGGGTGGTGATCGATGGGTTGGTGGAAACCGCCAGCGGCCGGCTGCTGGGTAGCGATATCGACACGGCCGACACCACCCAGTGGCACCTGGACGACGGCCAGGGCCGCTACGGCAGCTTGACCCTCGACGATGGCGGGCACTGGACCTACACCCTCGACCCCAATGACCCCGATACCCAAACCCTGCAAGCGGGCGATCAGGTTAGCGATACCTTCCGCGTGACCCTTACCGACAACCACGGCGCCGTGGCCGAGCAAGTGCTGACGGTGACTGTGGTGGGCTCCGATGTACCGGGTTTCCCGGGGGGGCCGGGCGGCCCGATTACCACGCTGCCTTCGGTGACCGTCAGCGCCAGCGAAGACGGCACGCTGGTGCGCTCGGGGCTGCTGCAAGGGGATTTGCCCAGCGGTGCCATCACCTGGCAAGTCATGCCCGCCAGTGGCGCCTTTGGCGAACTCAGCGTGGGTGCCAATGGCCAATGGCTGTACACCCTGGATAACGACTCGCCACAGGTGCAGGCGCTGAACGATGGCCAGGTGGTGCAGGAACACTTCACTGCCCGCGGCACCGACGCCAACGGCAATATCGTGGAAACCCAGTTCAACGTCAGCATCGCTGGCAAGAACGACCAGCCGCAAATCATTGGCGTGGACACTGGCAATGCCATTGAAGACCAGCAAGCCGAGGCCCACGGCACCTTGTCCACGCGTGACCCGGATATGGGCGACACCGCCACCTGGAGCGTACAAAACCCCAGCGGCGCCCTGGGTGAGCTGACCCTGGCGGCCGATGGCACCTGGCATTACCAGTTGGACAACGGCAAGGCCCAGCGCCTGAATGCCGGTGACACACAGATCGAACGCTTTACCGTGGTGGCCACCGACGGCCATGGCGGCAGCGAAAGCCATGAAGTGGTGGTGACCGTGCACGGCACGGCCGACGGCCCGGAGCTGCAGCCAGTGAACGTCGGCACGGCCAAGCCCGGCGCCAGCGAACAACTGGGCGGGCAGGTAAGTGCCAGCGATGTGGATGCCGGCGACACCCTGACCTACCAGTTGCTTGGCGAGCCCCACGGCCAGTACGGCACCCTGCAACTGGGCAATGACGGCACCTGGCATTACCAACTGGATAACCCCAACAGCAACGACGCCCTGAAAGCCCTGGCCGAAGGCCAGCCAGCCAGCGATACCTTTACCGTGCAGGTGCGCGATAACAGCGGCAATGTCAGCCAGCAGCAGATTCAGCTGGCCATCAACGGCAGCAACGATGCGCCCACCATCACCGGCGCCAGCACCGCCAACGTCAACGACCAGGGCAGCCCGCACGCCAGTGGCCAGTTCAACGTGCACGACGTCGATAGCGGCGACCAGGCCAGCATTGCCGCGCAGACCATCACGGGTAGCTACGGCGTCTTTAGCGTCGATGCCAACGGCCAGTGGCAGTACACCCTCGACAGCCAATCGCCGGCGGTGCGGGCGCTGAATGTCGGCGAAAGCCTGCACGAAACCTTTCAGGTCACGGCCACCGACGCCACGGGCGCGCAGGTCAGCCATAACCTGGTGGTGGCCATTGCCGGCAGCAACGATGTGCCGGTGGTAACCGGTATTACCCAGGGCGCGGTCGATGAAGATGGCAGCCAGGTCACGCAGGGCCAACTGACCGTCACCGACCCGGACCAGGGCGACGTCACCCGCTGGACGCCGATGAACACTGCCAGCGCCTATGGCCATTTTGAAATGCAGCCTGATGGCAGCTGGCAGTACCTGCTCAACGGCAACTCGCCGCAGGTGCAGGCGCTGAAAGAAGGGCAGGTGGTGAACGAAACCTTTACCGCCCACGGCAGCGACCAGCACGGCGGCGACCTGACCCAAGTGATCAGCATCCAGATCCAGGGCCGCAACGATGCCGCCGTGATCACTGGCCAGCAGACCGCCGATATCACCGAAGACAGCGGCGTGCAGGGCGGCCAGTTGCTGGCGCAGGGGCAGATCCATATCAGCGACAGTGACACGGGCGAAGGGCTGATCACGGCGCAAACCGTCGCTGGCGCTTACGGCACGCTGGAGTTGCACGCCGACGGCACCTGGCGCTACACCGCCGATAACACCCAGGACGCCTTTCAGCGTCTGGGTGCTGGAGAAACGCTGGTGGACCGTATTGCCCTCACCACCAGTGACGGCACGCCGTATCAGATCAGCATCACTGCCCACGGCAGCAACGACGCGCCGGTGTTTAGCGCAACAACTGCGCAGGCCGCCACC
Source organism: Pseudomonas sp. (assembly GCA_039207785.1). Classification (GTDB taxonomy): domain Bacteria; phylum Pseudomonadota; class Gammaproteobacteria; order Pseudomonadales; family Pseudomonadaceae; genus Aquipseudomonas. Next base: position 2,734 of record JBCECW010000316.1, read on the forward strand.
GAAGGCGGCGCGCTGCTGACCGGGCAATTGCAGGCCAGCGATGCAGACAGCAGCGATGTGCTGACCTTTGCCGTGGCGGCCACCGTCGCCGGTTTTAGCGTTTCGGCCGACGGCGCCTGGCAGTTCGACCCCGGCAATGCCGCGTACCAACACCTGGCCGAAGGCGCCACCCAGACGGTCAACATTCCCCTGAGCGTCACCGACAGCCAGGGCGCCAGCGCCACCCAGACGTTGGTCATCACCGTAACCGGCACTAACGATGCCCCGGTGTTCAGCGTGCTGACGCAGCGCACCACCGATGAAGATGGCGCCTTGGTTACCGGCCACGCGGTGGCCAGCGATGCCGATGCGGGGGCGCATCTGGTCTTTAGCGCGGCAGCGGTGGCCGGCTTTACTATCGACGCCGACGGCACCTACAGCTTCGACCCCTCCGACCCTGCGTATCAGCACCTGGCCCAGGGCGACAGTCAGGTGCTGAATATCCCCCTGACCGTTACTGACGATCACGGCGCGACGGCCGTACAAAACCTGCAAATCACCGTTATTGGCACTAACCAGGATGCGCAGATTGCCGGCACCGACCATGGCGCGCTGGACACTGCCAGCGACCAGCCGCTGCAAGCCAGTGGGCAATTGACTATCAGCGATGCCGACAACGGCGAGGCACAGTTTGTCGTGCACGACGCCAGCCATGCTCTGCAGGGTAGCTACGGTTCGCTGACCATCGAGGCCGACGGCAACTGGCACTACAGCGCCGATCACAGCCAGCCGGCGGTGCAGCAGCTGGGCGCGGGCGAGAGCCTGGAAGACCAGGTGCTGGTCACCAGCGTGGACGGCACCGAGCACACCATTGCCATTAGCCGCCGGCCCCTGCGGCAGACGAAACGGAAACCGGCAGCAGCAGTAGCCAGGCGGCAGCGGCGCATGGCGACGACGGGGCGAGCAGCCATCCACTGGATGGCTATTTGCAACATGCCGGGTTGGATGCCGCACCGGACCATCCTGGCGGCCATCACCCGGAAGGGCCCCTGCCCATGGATGTGCTGGTGCCCAATGAGCCGACACAGAGTGAACACCCCATCAGCCCTGATGATGCGGGGCTTAACGATATCAATGGGCCGGTGGTGCCGGAGCCGGATGGTTCGCACCATCACTAGCCGTAGCCCTCACCCCCAGCCCCTCTCCCGCAAGCGGGCGAGGGGAGCTAATCGGTGTATGGCGTCAAAACGGTGAACTGCAGCCAAACGCGCATAGGCTCCCCTCTAACGCGTGTGGGGGTGAGGGGCCGTTTAGCACCCTGCTATAGCCCTGCCTAACTGTGCTGCTAGCGCATCGGCAGGCAAGCTTCCATCCAGCCGCAGAACAGTCGCCGTTTGTCTCGATGTGCCTCCGTGGCTGCGTCGAAACGGGGGCGGGATGATCGCGTACTGCTGCTCGTTTTACTCGTCAATAAAGTCGCTGTCGGTTGTCACCCGTCGCGGAGAAAGGGCCAGCCCTTGTGCAAGGATTTCGTCCTCCGAGTCTGTAAACGGTTTGGCAAACCACTCCCAGACGGAGATCCGGGTCTTTACCCGAACGTCGTGAATATAGGTGTGAACGTTGGCGCCTTCTTGCAGCCGGTAGCTGAAGTGATGGTCGGTTTCCACAGACGCAGGCAGAAGGCCCAAGGTGAATATGACAGCAATGAAAGGCATGCCACAGGTCATGTCCCGGTCCAGACGCAAAAGCGTCAGTTGATTACCCGCCCGGCTCGAGTCTGCAAGCTTATAGAGCCCGGAGTGTTCAAGAATGGACAACTGCCGGGTTTTCTCTGGGTTGGTGACGAATACCGTTTCCTGTAGAGGGCTGGCGCTGATTTCCGCGTCAGGGCGAACCAGGTATTGGTTCGACGTGCACGCGGCATTGAACAAGCAGAAAAGCAGAGCCGCGACGGTTTTTTTCGACATGGTTTCACGTCCTGTGAAAAGGCAGCGAGTGAAGAGGTTTTCGCCATACAGGCAGCGCCAATGCTGGCGCGGCGGGTATCGTGCCGTATACCCGCTGAGAGGAGCAATCCGCTCGCGCTTTTTCCCGCTTCGTTAGCGCGCCTGCTGCGCGTCGTTTTCAGCCGCCACACGCTCCTGCGTCGATTGGCTTAATTGCTTTGCGCTGCACTGTCGCCCGGTCGATGTGCGCCGCCAGCACGCAGGTTGGGCTTGGCGCTGCCCAACCCACGGCTCCAGCGCGTTATTTCACCTTCACCACATCATCCGGTTTCCAGGTCTGGTCGTAGAAGGCGTCTTCGCTGCCGTACAGGCGCAGCGCGACCAGAAAGTTGCGTCCGGGGATGGTCTGGATAAATGCCGCATCCACTACATCTGCGGGTTTCTCCGGGCCGAACCAGATGTCCACTGAACCGTCGGCCTGTTTGGGGATGTTGTAGTAGCTGTTGGTGGAAGGCAGCAGTTGTTTGGTTTCGGGCATGGTGCCGTCGGTGATGTTGTAGGCGGTAACCGCCCAGAACAGCGCCGCTGGTGGGTGCGCGGGCAGGTGCAGTTTGTAGGTGCTGCCGCCTTCGAGGTAGTGGCCATCTTTGTCGCGGCC
>JBCECW010000317.1:0-5306 GCA_039207785.1 Pseudomonas sp.
GACTTCGCGAATTCGTCCACGTCGAGATCGTAGTCGGCGATGAACGGCAGCACCAGCTGAAAGAACAAGCCACTCACCAGCAGCATCAGAAAGTTCGGCCAGCCCAGCAGCCGTGGGGTGAAGGCATGGCGGTGCTTGCGGATATAGACAAAGAACAGGTCGCCATCCCAACGCAGGCGTTGGTCAAGAAAATCGCGCAGGGTTGCGGGTGCATCGGTATGGCCGATGGCCTGGGGCTCGAAGGGAATGCGCAGGCGGTAGCGGCGAAAGTAGCTTTTGATCCGCAGCGTCAGGTCCAGGTCTTCGGCGGTGTGGGTGTCCCAGCCGCCAATCTGCTGCAAAAAGCTGCGGCGAAAGGCACCAAAGGCCCCGGACACGTTATTGACCAGGTTCCACTCCGCCAGGCCGATCTTGCTCATATGGATCGACAGCAAATACTCCAGCGCCTGCACCCGTGCCACCCACGATTGCCCGGCATTGCGCACCCGCAGCGAACCGGCCACCGCCGGCACCTTGGGATCGCGGAAGTGGCGGACCATGTGCACCACCATGTCGTTATCAAACGAGGTGTCGCCGTCGACATTGATGATGATCTCGCCGCTGCTAAAGGCCAGGCCGGTATTCAGGGTCGACACCCGGCCACCGCGCTGCCACTTGGCCAATGGGCGGATCACGCGGTTGCCCGGTAACTGCCGTTCGGCTTTAAAGCGCCGCACCGTCTCGGTGGTCAGGCGGTTGGCGCTGGCACCATCGACCACCGGGATAATCTCGATCACCCCGGGGTAGGTTTGCTCCACCAGGCTACGCAGGGTCAGCTCGACATCGCGGCCTTCGGCATAGCAAGTGATGATGCACGACACCCGTGGATGCCAGGTGTTGTGCAGCGGCAGGGCGCTGCGCTTGCGCACAAACCAGCGCAGGGTGCCGAGCAGCACCAGCAGGTTGAGCGGTACTTCCAGCAGCAGAAAGTACGGAAACACCATCAGGAACAGCCGCCAGTGGCCGTCCGGCCCCTGGATCTCGCCGAGCCAGGCGTGCAGGTGTTCGAGCAAGGCGCCCATCAGAGTTCGCCCGCCAGGCGCGCCATCAGCAATTCGGCGTCTTCCTTTTCCACCAGGCCGCCAGGGGCCAGGCAGGCGCTGGTGGTCAGGCGGATATCTTGCAGGTCCTGGCCGACAAACAATTCGCTGATCTCATTCAGGCGTTCCACTACGCGGCGCAAGCCGGCGGCGTCGGTGTACATCAGCAGCAGCCACAGCTGTTCCTCGCTGCTGCGGGTGCAGCGGTCGGTGTCGCGGATCACCACCTGAATCCGTTCGATCAGGCTGTCGAGCAGCGCATGGCCGCGTTGCGGACCGAGGCGTTCGAGGGTCTGGCCTAGGTTGCGAAAGCGCACGCCCAGCAGAGCAAAATTGGGCGCCTTGTAGCGGGCGATCAGCTCCAGCTGCCAATCCAGCAGGGTCTTGAAGGTGTTGATACCGACCATGCTCAGGCCGGCGAAATACTGCTCGCTGCTGCGCTCCAGGCCCTGGCGCGCCAGCAGTTGCCCAGCCTCGGAAAGCTGGTAGTCGCGCACCTCGCGGACCTGCAATTCATCGGGGCTGTGCACTTCGCCACAGTCCAGGCAACGGGCCTGCACATCGGCATCGACAAAGAACGCCTGGCAGCTATTGCAGCTGTAGTTTTCCAGTGGCCGGTCGTAGTCGGTGCCGATATGGCGCAGGCGCGTCAGACAGTTGGGGCACAGCAGCGCGCCGTCTTTCAGGTACTCGGCCTGAGGGCCGATATGGCCGCAGGTAAAGCAGTGCAGCGATGGCTGGCGCTGGATATCCAGGGAATGGCATTCCACGCACACATCCACATAGTTCAACTGGCCGCTGCCGCAGCGTCGGCACAGGCGGATGCGGTTGACCAGGGCGGTGCTGTCCAGCAGGTTGCGCTGGGCCAGGTTCTGCACCAGCGCCTGGGTATTGAGGCTGTCATCGCCCAGCGCCTGCACCAGCGGGTAGGCATAGTGGCCGGCTGCCGAAGGTGTGCGCACGGCCTTGAGCTGGCCCGGTGCGCGTAGCCACAGGTAGGCGAGCAGCTGGGCTTCCAGCCCTTCGGGTGGCCGACCGCGATTGAAAACCGCCAGACGCTCGCGCCATTGTTGGCAGGCCTGCTCGATTGAACTCGGCGCCGGGCCGTCAGTAAGGGCTTGCAGTGCCGGGTGCTCGCCAGGGCAGTAGAGCAGGGTCAGGTGATAGTCGGGGTGGCGGCGCAGAGTGTGCGCCATGGCCAGGTTGTCGGCGTCGCTGGCGCTAAGCAGGACCGCGTCGAAGGGCGGGTGCTGCAAGAGCTCGGAAAGGGTTGCAAAGCGGGTGATGGACGAGGCGGGCGCAGCGTGATGTGGGCCTACTTCGGCGACGCGAACAGTCAAATCGGTCATCGGCTTTTCCAGTCGGGGTGCCCATTTTCCGACTGGCGCTGCGTTTAAAAAGTTCTACAGAGAATTCGATTTGTACAGGTTTATGCCCGAGCGGCCCTATTTGATCGCCTTGAGAATCACAAATTTCGGGTTGGCCGCCACTTGCTCAACCCCGCGGAACAGACGCTTGAGCTTGGCGTGATAACCCAGATGGCGGTTACCGACAATCCATAGCTCGCCGCCTTTGACCAGCGCCGCACGGGCCTGCTGGAACATACGCCAGGCGAGAAAGTCGCCCACCACTTGCTGCTGGTGAAAGGGCGGGTTGCACAGCACCACATCCAGCGAGTCTTCCGGCTGTTCGGCCAGACCATCGCCGGCGCGGATAATGCTCGGGCGGGCACCCAGTGCGGCACTCCAGTTTTCTTGCGCCGATTGCACGGCCATATAGGACTCATCCACCAGGGTCAGTTGCGCCTCGGGATTGGCCAGCGCGCAGGCGATGCCGAGCACGCCATTGCCGCAGCCGAGGTCCGCCACCCGGGCGCTACCCAGATTCAGCGGCAGGTGCGGAAGAAACGCGCGGGTGCCGATATCCAGGCCTTCGCGGCAAAACACATTGGCGTGGTTGAGCAGTTCGATGGCCGGTTTATCCAGGCGATAGCGGCTGGGGTAGGGCGAGGTGGGTTGCGGTTTATCCACAGGCGTAACCAGCAGCAGGCGGGCTTTCTTGACCGCCAGCGAAGCCTGCACCGGGCCGATAATTTGCTCGAGCAAGTCACCGGCACTGCGCGGCAGATGCTTGACCATGCCGGCGGCCACCACGCGTGCGCCGGGAGCGAGTTGGCCGTGCAGACGGATCAACTGCTCCTCCAGCAAGGCCAGGGTTTTGGGGATACGGATCAGCACCCAATCGAAGGGGCCGCTGACGGTTTGGCTGGCGGGCACAAACTGCACGCTGTCCGCAGCCAGTTGGTTGCACGCCAGGTTATTGGCCAGCGCCAGGGCGCCCAGGTGCGAGTCACCGCTGCTGGTCACCTGCGCCTTGTCGGCGAGGCTGGCGGCCAGGGCGCCAAAGCTGTCGTTAAGCACCAGTACCCGCGCGTTTTCATTCAGGCCCTGCTCGGCCAGGTGGTTAAGCAGGTATTCGTCGGCCGCATCGAAAGCCTGTAACGGGTCGTCGCGCTGGGGCGGCTGGCGGAACAGGTCGAGGGTGGCGAAGGGGGTAGTGAAAACGGGCATGGCAGCGATCACGCAAGAGCAGGGGCGGCAATGATGGCTGATGTGGGGGGCGGTGTCACATGCGGCCCTCTCCCCCGGCCCCTCTCCCGCAGGCGGGCGAGGGGAGACAAGCGCGGTATCACGGTTTACTCGATAAAATTCCCCTCTCCCGCTTGCGGGAGAGGGGCTAGGGGAGAGGGCCTGCCTTTACTCAGACGCTGCGAATATTGCTCGGATCAATCGACCCCCCAGCCTCACGCTGCGCCGCCAACCGTGCCCCTTCCTTGGCCGTCAGGCTGTACAACTGCTCCGGGTTGGCCACGCGCAATTTCAACGCCATGGCCTCGATGCCCTCGGCAATCGGAATCTCCCGCTGCCGCTCTGCCAGCCCCGCCAGGATCTGTGCGGCGGCCACATTCACATCCATGCCGTTTTCAATATTCGGGTCCGAATGCCCACGGGCGCTGCCGTCGCTGGACAGGGCATTGATGGCAATCGCGGTATGCACCGAGCCCGGCAGAATCACGCTGACGGCAATGCCATAGGCCTCTTCCACTTCGGCGCGGATGGCATCGAAATACCCGATCACCGCGTGCTTGGCGCCGCAGTAACCACTGCGCAGTGGCGTGCCGACCTTGCCGGCCACCGAGCTGACCACGGCCAGATGCCCGCCCCGGCGTTCGGCCATTTTCGGCAGCAGCAACTGGGTCAGGGCCAGGGGCGCCATATAGTCCACTTCGATCAACTGGCGATACACCTCCAGGTGGGTATCCAGGGCCAGGCTGCGCTGGCTGATACCGGCGTTGTTGATCAGCATGTCCACCTGGCCGCTCCAGGCCCAGGCTTTTTCGACCACGGCGGGCAGGACGGCGTAGTCGGTGCTTTCAAAAGGCAGTACCAGGCATTGCGCAGGGGCCTGGGCGGCGACGCGGTTGAGTTCTTCCACGCGCCGGCCAGACAGGATCAGCTTGGCACCCTGCTGCAAAAAGGCGCTGGCCAAGGCTTCGCCAATACCCGATGAGGCGCCGGTGATCCAGATGGTTTGGTTTGCGAACGACATGGCTATCTCCGTGGTTTTTGTTGTGTGGCCACACTCCGCCGAATGCGGCGGTGCGTCCATGGCTTACGCGGCCAATGTCTTGGCTCTCTCGGCGTAAAACCCTATGGATTGCGGGTATTGCCGGGCGCCACTTTGCGCGACACTGCGGGCCTGGCGTTAACAGGACCTGTGGCGATGACGGCAAGCGACGAAAAATTTACCCGTGAAACCCTGCTGGAGGTGCACCCCTGGTCGCCCACCTTGTTCAGCCTGCGCACCACCCGCGATGCCGGCTTTCGTTTTCGCGCCGGGCAGTTCGCCCGCCTGGGGGTAAAAAAGGCCGACGGCAGCCTGGTATGGCGCGCCTACTCGATGCTCTCGGCGCCCCATGACGAACACCTGGAGTTTTTCTCCATCGTGGTGCCGGGTGGTGAGTTCACCAGCGAGCTCAGCAGGTTGCAGGTGGGCGATGAGTTGTTGGTGGAGCGCCAGGCGGTGGGCTATCTGACCCTTGATCGTTTTGTCGATGGCCGCGACCTGTGGCTGATCGGCACCGGCACGGGGTTGGCGCCGTTTCTGTCGATCCTGCAGGACTTCGAGGTATGGCAGCGTTATGAACGTATCGTGCTGGTGTACAGC
>JBCECW010000318.1:0-5305 GCA_039207785.1 Pseudomonas sp.
GTCCGAAACTGACTTCGCGGAGCATGTCGGCCGGCCATTCGCCGCCCTGCACACCGGCGCCGAGGTAGCCGGCATGGGCCTTGTCGTTGCCTTTGCTGGCCAGGGTTACCGGCACGTCGATCTGCTGGCCATCGCGTTGCACCGCCAGCACCACGCGCTGCCCCGCACGCGGGCGTACGCCGTCGACCAGTTGCTGCCAGTCGGTCAGCGCGGCGCCATCAAGGCTGAGCAGGCGGTCACCGACTTTCAGCCCGGCGGCCTGCGCCGGGCCTTCAGGGTCCAGCGTGGCCAGCACCGGCTCCAGCACCGGGCGCCATGGGCGAATACCCAGCGAGGAAATAGGGTCCGGCTCTTCAGCACCTTTAAGCCAGGCCTGAAGCTGCACGGTATGGTTGGTTTCTGCAGTGGCGCCCGGTTCGAGCACCTGGATGGAAATCTGCCCGGTTTCGCCCAGGCGTCGCACCAATTGCAGACCGATCACACTCCAGCCGCTGGTGCGCTCACCATCGACGGCGACAATTTCCTGCCCTGCTGCCAGGCCGGCCTGCGCCGCCAGGCTCTGCGGCTCGACCGCACCAATCACCGGGCGCACCTGCTGGCTGCCCATCATGGCCAATACCCAGAAAAACAGGATCGCCAGCAGGAAGTTGGCGATAGGCCCGGCGGAAACGATGGCGATACGTTGCAGCACCGGCTTGCGGTTAAAAGCGAACGGCAGGTCTGCGGTAGCGATATGCGCGTCGGTTTCGCGCTCATCGAGCATCTTCACGTAGCCACCCAGCGGGATGGCGGCCACAACGAACTCAGTGCCATGGCGGTCATGCCAGCGCACCAGCGGCGTACCGAAGCCGACGGAGAAGCGCAGCACCTTCACACCACAGCGACGCGCGACCCAGAAATGGCCGAACTCGTGGAAGGTAACCAGCACGCCCAGGGCGACCAGCAGGCCGCAAACCATATACAGCATGTTCATGTGTAGCCTCCGAGCTAGCGCCCGTGGTGACTCAACCAGTGTTCAGCCGCAGCGCGTGCCATGGCATCGGCAGCCAGCACGGCATCGAGACTGTCTACCGGCTGGGCCGGCTGAGCATTCAAGACCGCGTCAATCATACTCGCGATCTCCGGGAAACGAATGCGCCGCTCGAGAAACGCGGCGACCGCGACCTCATTGGCAGCGTTAAGCATGGCCGGCGCCGTACCGCTGGCTTCGGCCGCCTGACGCGCCAGGCGCAGGCAGGGAAAACGCTGCTCGTCGGGCGGCAGAAAGTCCAGCCGGGCAATGGCAAACAGATCCAGCGGCAGTACGCCCGAGTCGATTCGTTCCGGCCACGCCAGGGCATGGCTGATGGGCGTGCGCATATCCGGGTTACCCAGCTGCGCCAGCACCGAGCCATCGACATAGTCGACCAGCGAGTGAATTACGCTTTGCGGGTGGATCACCACTTCCACCTTCGAAGGCGGCGCATCGAACAGCCAGCAGGCTTCGATCAGTTCGAGCCCCTTGTTCATCATGCTGGCCGAGTCGACGGAAATCTTGCGGCCCATGGACCAGTTCGGGTGGGCGCACGCTTGCTCGGGGGTAACGTGTTGCAGATCGCCCAACGGCGTTTGCCGGAATGGGCCACCCGAAGCGGTCAGCAGAATTCGGCGCACGCCCACGTTATGAAGGCCACGGGCGTAATCGGTGGGCAGACATTGGAAAATCGCGTTGTGCTCGCTGTCGATGGGCAATAGCACGGCGCCACTTTTGCGTACGGCCTGCATAAACAGCGCGCCGGACATCACCAGCGCCTCTTTATTAGCCAGCAAGACTTTCTTGCCCGCCTCGACCGCCGCCAGCGTCGGCTTCAGGCCAGCAGCGCCAACGATGGCCGCCATCACAGCATCTACATCAGGGTGAGCAGCGACTTCGCAGAGGCCACCCTCCCCTTCCAATACTTGAGTAGCCAAACCGGCACTTTGCAGCGCGCCGCGTAGCTTGCCAGCAGCCGCAGCGTCAGCCACTACGGCATAACGCGGGCGATGCACCAGGCAAAGCGCCTCAAGCTCAGCCAGACGGGAAAAGCCGCTGAGGGCAAAGACCTGATAGCGCTGCGGATGACGAGCAATGACATCAAGGGTGCTAAGACCAATGGAGCCGGTCGCGCCCAGTACGGTGATCTGTTGCGGCTGCGTCACAGCGAACCCCAGCCCGCGCTCCAGAGCAGTACGGTAAACATCGGAATGGCAGCGGTCAGGCTGTCGATCCGATCCAGCACGCCACCATGACCCGGCAGCAGATTGCTGCTGTCTTTGATGCCGGCTTGGCGCTTGAACATGCTTTCGGTCAGGTCGCCCACCACCGAGACCGCGACGATCAGCGCGGTGCCGAGCAGCGCAAAGATAAACTCGCCGCCACCCCAACCACGGAAAATGCCGACGCCCACGGCAATCGCCAGGCACAGCGCCAGACCGCCATATACGCCTTCCCAGCTTTTGCCCGGGCTTACATGGGGCGCCAGCTTGCGCTTGCCGAATTTACGACCGGAGAAGTACGCGCCGATATCGGCGCCCCACACCAGAATCATCACGGCGAAAATCAGCCAGTTAGCCAGCGGCCACTGCTTGATCAGCACCAACCCCTGCCAGGCCGGCAGCAGGATCAGCAAACCGATCACCAGCTTGATCGGCTTGCTGCCGGACCAGAAGCCATGGGTATTGGGATAGCCCAGCACCAGCAGGGTCGCCACCAGCCACCAGAGAATCCCCAGCAACAGCAGCCACGGCGCCAAGCCTGGCACCTGATACAGCCCAAACAGCAGGCCCGCCACGACGGCAGCAACGGCAACGCGTGCCGGCTGCGCCTCGAACCCAGCCAGGCGCGCCCATTCCCAGGCGCCCAAGGTCACGACAGCACCGATAAACAGGGCGAAGGCCCAACCGCTCAACAGAAAAAAACCGCCGAGGGCGATAGGCGCCAGAATCAGGGCGGTGATGATGCGTTGCTTCAACATTGTGCGCGAGCCTCAGCTGCCACCTGCTCGCTGGTTTTACCAAAGCGGCGCTGGCGGGTAGCGTAATCGGCCAGCGCATTGCGCATGGCGTCGTGTTTGAAGTCCGGCCAGAACAGGTCGGAGAAATACAGCTCGGAATAAGCCAGCTGCCACAGCAGGAAGTTGCTGATGCGGTGCTCACCACCGGTGCGAATGCACAGGTCCGGTAACGGCTGGTCGCCGGTGGCCAGGTGCCCTTGCAGCAAACGCGGGGTGATGTCTTCAGGGCGTAGGTGGCCGGCCTGGACCTGATGCGCCAATTGCTGGGCCGCCTGGGCGATATCCCACTGGCCGCCGTAGTTGGCCGCTACTTGCAGCACAAAACGGTCATTGCCGGCGGTCAGCGCCTCGGCTTCACGCATGGCGTTTTGCAGCTCCGGGTGAAAGCGCGAGCGGTCGCCGATAATGCGCAAGCTGATGCCATTGGCATTGAGCCGCTTGGCTTCACGCCGCAGCGCCGAGAGAAACAGCTCCATCAAGGCCCCGACCTCATCGGCCGGGCGATCCCAGTTTTCACTGGAAAAGGCGAACAGGGTCAGTACCTCGACCCCTTCCTCGGCACACACCTCGATCACAGCGCGTACCGCATCGACGCCCGCCTTGTGCCCGGCAACGCCGGGCAGCAGGCGCTTCTTGGCCCAGCGGTTATTCCCATCCATGATGATTGCCACATGTCGTGGCACGCCCGGCGAACCGGTCTTGACGGTCTTTTCCATGACGAGACCGGCCGTTAAACGGCCATCAGATCCGCTTCTTTCTGCTTCACGGCGACTTCGATCTCACCCACGAACTTGTCCGTCAGTTTCTGGATATCGTCAGCCGCGCGGCGCTCTTCGTCTTCGCTGATTTCTTTCTCTTTCACCAGATCCTTGAGCTGGCTCAGGGCGTCACGGCGAATATTGCGCACGGCTACGCGACCTTCTTCAGCGGTATCGCGTGCCTGCTTGGTGAAGCCCTTGCGGGTTTCTTCGGTCAGTGCCGGCATGGTCACCAGCAGCAGCTCGCCCAGGTTGGTCGGGTTCAAGCCCAGGCCAGCACTCTGGATGGCTTTGTCGACGGCGCTGAGCATATTGCGCTCGAAGGCCACGACCTGCAGGGTACGCGCGTCTTTAACGGTAACGTTGGCAACCTGGTTCAGCGGGGTGTCTGCACCATAGTAAGGCACCATCACGCCACCGAGCACGCTCGGGTGGGCCTGGCCAGTACGGATGCGGCTGAAGTTGTGAGCCAGCGCTTCCAGGCTTTTCTGCATGCGCTCCTGAGCTTCTTTCTTGATTTCGTTGATCATTGCTCGCCTTCCTCGATCAGGGTTCCTTCCGCGCCGCCCACTACTACGTTCAGCAGTGCGCCAGGCTTGTTCATATTGAAGACCCGCAGTGGCATCTTGTGGTCACGGCACAGACAGATGGCCGTCAGGTCCATCACGCCCAGCTTGCGGTCCAGGACTTCGTCATAGGTCAAACGGTCGCACTTTTCAGCATTCGGGTCTTTGAACGGGTCGGCGGTGTACACGCCATCTACCTTGGTCGCCTTCAGCACCACATCGGCATCGATTTCGATGGCACGCAGACAGGCTGCGGAGTCGGTGGTGAAGAACGGGTTACCGGTGCCGGCGGCAAAAATCACCACGTCGCCCGAGTTCAAATGACGAATGCCTTTGCGACGATCGTAATGGTCGGTAACGCCGACCATGGAAATCGCCGACATCACGATAGCGGGGATATTCGAGCGCTCGAGCGCGTCGCGCATGGCCAGGGCATTCATTACCGTGGCCAGCATACCCATATGGTCGCCGGTGACGCGGTCCATGCCGGCAGCGCTCAATGCGGCGCCGCGGAACAGGTTACCGCCACCAATCACCAGACCTACCTGCACACCTATTCCGACCAGTTGGCCGATTTCCAAGGCCATGCGGTCGAGCACTTTAGGGTCGATACCGAAGTCTTCCGACCCCATCAAGGCTTCGCCGCTTAGTTTGAGCAGAATGCGTTTGTAGCGAGGTTGGCGACCACTCACCTGCTGAGCCATGCGTATCTCTCCTGCGGCGTTTGAATTCTGAACAGGCCCTATGCCTGCATTGATCGAGCGCTTGGACAGCGCTCACGGCATTTGGTGCAGCACAGTGCACCAATACCTCTTACACATGCAATTGTCGGCCCCATTTCGACAAAGAGGCTGCGCGCGTGAGCGGGCAGCCTCTTCGGGGCGACAGGTAAAAACCCGTCTTACTGCTTGCTGGCAGCCAGTTGAGCCGCTACTTCGTCTGCGAAGTT
>JBCECW010000319.1:0-5299 GCA_039207785.1 Pseudomonas sp.
GCCCAGAACATCACGCGTTTATGCAGCAGCATGCTCAGGCATTGTTCCGGCAAGGTGGGCAGGGCGAGGTTGGCAAAGCCCTGCTGCTCGAGCATTTCCGCGCTGCTGTCGCCGTTGTAGGCACAGATGCCGGCGGCCTGGCGGGCTTGCTCCAGGCTTTCCAGCGGCTGGGCGTTTTCTTCCAGCGCATACAGGCCACGGGAAATACGTTTGATCGGGCCCACCCACTTGAACAGGTTTTCCCGCTCGCGGGTGCGCGCCGTTTCAAACAGGGCGACGGGCTGGGTGGTCAGCGCGTATTCGTAGCCGCGCTTCCAGGGGTGCAATTCGATTTCCGCCTGCTCGCCGGCGCGGCGCATCAGCTCGCGCACCATCTCGGCGGTGGGGCCGGTCACGCGGCCAGAGGGTTCCTGGTATTCGCCCGGTGGCGAGTGCTCGGTGAGTACGCGCAACTCGCTGGTGGGTTGCTGCGCTTGGGCCTGGGCGTGGGTCGGTACCACCAGGGTCAGGGCGAAAAAAGCGCAGGCAAAATAAAGAGTTCGACGGGCATAAATAACCATGCGGTCGCGCTCCTTATTCATCGGTTTTGCCTGCCTGTACCTGCCAGCGGAAAGCGCAGGCTAACAGAACTCCGGCGCTTCGGTAGGGCTATTTAACGCCCTGATTCAGTGCGAGTTTTTGCCCGCTGACGGGGCGCTGACGGGGCGCTGACAACACGCTGACGCTGCTCGCGCACCAGCTCGATAAAATGCTGCGCACCCAGCCCCAGTGGCTTGCTGTTGGACCACACCAGGTCGACCCATAACGACAGCTGGGAAATATTGCTCAGCTGCAATTCCACCAGCGTGCCGGCCTGCAAGGGCGGGCGCACCAGCGACTCGGGCATATAGCCCCAGCCCAGGCCCGCCTGCATCATCGCCAGGGCGGCGGTGTGGCTGTCGGTGCGCCAGTGGTGATGGGCCTGCAGAAAACGCGGTTGCAGTGGCTCCGGGTCACGGCCGGCAACCACAATCTGGCGGTGCTCGGCCAACTCGTCGATACGCAATTGGCGGCCGCTGGCGATGGCCGGGTGATGGGGCGCGATAACCGCCAGCAGGGTTTCCTGAGTGGTTTCCTGGCAGCACTCGCGGCTGTCGAAATTGGGGTTTTCAAACACCAGGGCCAACTGCACCCGGCCCTCGTGCAGCATGCGAATGGCGTCGGCTTCCGGCGCGGCCAGCACTTCCACGTCCAGGGTGGGGAAACGCTCGGCCAGTTTGGCCAGCGGCGTGGCCCAGTCCGAGGCCAGCAGCTCCGGGGCGATGGCCAGGCACAGGCAGCTTTCCAGGCCGGTGGAGAGTGCCAGCGCCTGGGCTTCCCACAGTTCGAACTGCTGCAACATAAAGCGCGCCTTGGCTTGCAGTGCCAGGGCTGCGGCCGTGGGTTGCGGCTCGCGGCCACGGCGGTCGAACAGCTCCAGGTTCAGGTCGGCTTCCAGGTTGGCGATGCTCATGCTCACCGCCGACGGCACCCGGCCAATGCTGCGGGCAGCGGCGGAGAAGGAGCCCTTGTCGAGCACCGCGAGAAACACCTGCACCGCGTCTTTGCTAAGGCTCATCTATCAGAATTCCTGACATAAGCTGACTAAAGGTTTCAGTGCATTAGAAATACAGTGGCGGCACATTGGCAAGTATGAGTGCGCGGTGATGCAGGGCAAAAAACGCAAGGTGGTGCAGGCGGTCAGCTATGAACTGGTGGCGCTGCTATTTATTACCCCGGCCATGGCGTTGGTATTCGACGGCGGGCTGATGCTCTCTGGCGCGTTGGCGGTGGCCCTGTGTGGCGTGGCCATGGTGTGGAATATGGTGTTTAACAGCCTGTTCGAAGCCTGGGAAAAACGCCAGCGCAGACCGCAACGCACCGTGGCCAGGCGGGTGCTGCATGCGATTACCTTTGAGCTGGGTTTGCTGCTGATGACGGTGCCCATGTTGGTGTGGGCGTTGAATATCGGCTGGTGGCAGGCGTTGGCCACCGACTTCACCTTGATGCTGTTCTTTTTGCTTTATGCGTTTGTATTTCAGTGGGCGTTCGATCTGTTGTTTGGCGTGCCCACCGCGACGTTGGGGGAGGCCGCTTAAGGCTTGGTGCGCGGAGCGCACCCTACGGGGCCGTGCAAACAACACCAACTTCGTAGGGTGCGCTTCGCGCACCAAGCGATCTAACGGTTTACGCGTTCCAACGGGCTTTACGCCAAGCCCGACGCGCGTTTTTATCGAGAAAGGTCCAGGCCACAAAGCGGCTCTGTTTTTGTCCCTGGGCCATGTCCACCACGCGGATATCGCCGGCGCCCAGTGCTTGCAGGCGTTGTTGCAGCAGGGCGACGTTGCTGATCTTCGACACCAGGGTGCTAAAGCAGAACACCTGCTCGGCAAACCCGGCACTCTCGTCCGCCATGCGGCTGATAAAGGCCAGTTCGCCGCCTTCGCAGTACAGCTCGTTGCTTTGCCCGCCAAAGTTCAGCTCAGGCAGTTTGCGGCTGGGGTCGAGCTTGCCGAGGTTTTTCCATTTGCGTTGGCTGCCGCTGCGCGCTTCGTCCAGCGAGGCGTGGAAGGGTGGGTTGCACAGGGTGAAGTCAAAGCGCTCATCGCTATTGATCAGGCCCTGGAAGATATGCGCCGGGTCCGGCTGCTGGCGCAGTTCGATGGCGGCGGCAAACGTTGGGTTGGCCTTGAGAATCGCAGCGGCCGAGGCCAGCGACTGTGGGTCGATATCGGCGCCGACAAATTGCCAGCCATAGTCATGCTGGCCAATCAGCGGGTAGATGCAGTTGGCGCCTACGCCGATATCCAGGCCACGCACGTTCGCGCCGCGCGGAATCACGCCGTCGTGGCTGGCGCCCAACAGGTCGGCCAGGTAGTGCAGGTAGTCGGCGCGCCCCGGCACCGGTGGGCACAGGTAGGCCGGCGGAATATCCCAGCCACGCACGCCATAGAACTGCTGCAGCAAGGCGCGGTTAAAGGCTTTGACGGCTGCCGGATTGGCGAAGTCGATGCTCTGTTTGCCGTAGGGGTTGAGGATGACAAAGGCGCCCAGCTCCGGGCTGGCCTTGATCATGGCGGCAAAGTCGTAACGCCCCTGGTGGCGATTGCGCGGGTGCAGCACGGCTTTCTTGTCGGCAGGTGCTGCGGTCTTTTTGTTCGACATCAGGGGTAACCCAGCACCGCTTTGATCTGCGGCAGATGGTCGGCAATCCACTGCTTGTCGATGGCGCCCCAACTGCGGATTTCATAGTGGCCGGCGTTGTTACGCTCGCCCGCCTGCTGGGCAAACTGGCAGTCGATATCCAGGTCGGCCAGGGCCGCCAGGGTGTCTTGTGCCGTACGCCGTGGCATGCCGGTGGCGTCCATCAGGGCTGGCACGCTGCTGGCGTTGCCGCTGTCGACCAACCAGGCCACGTACAGGCGGCGGTAGAAGCTGCTTTTGGTTTTGCTTACATCCATGGCGGGAGTCTCAGTGCAGTTGCCGGCGGTCGCGGCGGCGCAGGGCGCGGTGGCGGCTGGCGAAGAACAGCTGGAGGAAGCCTTTGACCAACCAGCCGGCAAACAACGGCTCCACCGTCAGCTCGTCGACCACCCGGGTGCCGTCGCCATCAACATGCAGGCTGCGCTCGTGGCGCCACAGGCGCGTGCCGGTCATGGGCGACTGCTCGACAAAACCGACGTTGGGGGTCAGTTCCAGCAGGGTGAGTTTCGACACGCCAATGGGCAGCAGGCCGAATAGCCATAGCCAACTGGTAAACAGCGGCTGCCCGGGTTGCAGGTCAATGTCTTCGAGGTTGCGCAGGCCGAAGGGAATGCTCATCCACAGCCAGGGGCGCATTTCGCGGCGCAGGCAACGCACGTCCGTAATCCAGCGCCAGACTTGTTCCGGGTTGGACTTCAGGGTGGATTCAAAGCGAAGGGAAATGGCCATCCGTGCTTCCGATAACACTCGGCCCTGTTGAACAGGGCCGAGTAGAGGGGGGTTACAGGCTCGCGATACGAGCACGCTGGTCGGTGAACTTGGCCACCGCCTGCTCGGCTTCGGCCAGCTTGGCGCGCTCCTTGGCGATTACATCTGCTGGTGCCTTGTCGACAAATGCGGCATTGCCGAGCTTGCCGCCAACACGGGCGACTTCCTGGCTCAGGCGCTGGATTTCTTTATCCAGGCGCGCCAGTTCGGCGTCCTTGTCGATCAGGCCGGCCATCGGCACTAGCACCTGCATCTCGCCGACCAGGGCGGTAGCCGACATCGGCGCTTCGGCATCGCTTGCCAGCACGGTGACGTTATCCAGCTTGGCCAGCTTGTTCAGCAGCGGCGCGTTGTCGTTGAGGCGACGCTGGTCTTCGGCACTGGCGTTTTGCAGGAAGATATCGATGCGCTTGGCCATGGATATATTCATCTCGCCACGGATTTGGCGCAGGCCCAGCATCAGCGCTTTTACCCACTCGATATCGCCTTCGGCAGCGGCATCGATGCGTGCTTCATTGGCCACCGGCCAGGCTTGCAGCATGATGGTTTCGCCAGTGACGCCGGCGGCGCCCTTGATGCGCTGCCAGATTTCTTCGGTGATAAATGGCATAAACGGATGGGCCAGGCGCAGGATCACTTCCAGCACGCGCACCAGGGTGCGGCGGGTGCCGCGCTGGCGCTCGATCGGCGCGTTCTCGTCCCACAGCACCGGCTTGACCAGCTCCAGGTACCAGGCGCAGTACTCGTCCCAGACGAACTCGTAGAGGCTTTGCGCGGCCAGGTCGAAACGGAAGTTGTCCAGTTGGCGGGTGACTTCGGCTTCGGTGCGTTGCAGCTGGGAAATGATCCAGCGGTCGACCGACGACAGCTCGACTTCTTCACCGTTGACGCCAGTGTCCTGGCCGTCGGTGTTTTCGATCACGAAGTTGGCGGCGTTCCACAGCTTGTTGCAGAAGTTGCGGTAGCCCTCGACGCGGCCCATATCGAACTTGATATCGCGGCCGGTGGAGGCCAGCGAGCAGAAGGTAAAGCGCAGGGCGTCGGTGCCGTAGCTGGCAATACCTTCGGGGAACTCGGCCTTGGTCTGCTTGGCGATCTTTTCCGCCATCTTCGGCTGCATCAGGCCGCTGGTGCGTTTTTCCAGCAGGGTGTCCAGGTCGATGCCGTCGACGATCTCCAGCGGGTCCAGGACGTTGCCCTTGGACTTGGACATTTTCTGCCCCTGGCCATCACGTACCAGACCGTGCACGTACACGGTCTTGAACGGAATCTGCCCGGTCAGGTGGGTGGACAGCATGATCATCCGGGC
>JBCECW010000320.1:0-1713 GCA_039207785.1 Pseudomonas sp.
GCCGGTGGCAATCACCGCGCCTTCGCGGGTATCGGGCAACTGCTTGATATAGCCGGCCACGGGCGCAATTACCTCGATACGCCCGTGGCGGTCTTCCAGGGCACTCATCTCGGCATCCAGTTCGCGGATTTTTTCCAGCAGGCCAGCCCGCAGCGCGCCGGCTTTTTGCGTGATCTCATCCTGGGTTTGCTTAAGCTCGCTTTCGGCCGTGGCCACCTGCTTTTGCAGCTCCACCAGGCGCGACTGAGCCTGGGCCAGCGAGCGTTTGACCTGGGCCACATGCTCCTGGGATTCGGCCAGGCGCACGGCGGAAATCACCGCGCGGTCAAAGCCGTCCTGATAGTGCGCCGCCGACTCACGCGCCAAGTGCACCTGACGCTGAATTTCCGGCAGCTCGGCACGCGCGCCATTGAGCTCTTCCTTGTGCTGTTCCAGGGCGTTGCTTTTCGAGGTCAGCTGCGAGGTATTGAACTGGCGCTCGGTGGCAAAGCGACCCGTGGCTTCGGCCACCAGGTCGGGCTGTTCGACAAAGCCACTAAAGTCCGGCTCGCGCTGCTCGGCAATGGCGCTCCACAGCTCGCGATCAATCTGCAAACCGGCACGGCGTACCAACGCCTGGGTATGTTCCTTTTCAATATCCACGGCGGCAAAACGGGCAATCACCTGGCCGGCTTTGACATGCTCGTCGGCCCGCACCAGCAACTCGGCAAGAATGCCGCCCTCCTTGGATTGCAGCAGCTGGGTACGCGCCACCGGCTGGATTTCGCCGCGCGCCTTGGCCAGTTCGTCCACCCGCGCCAGCAGCGACCAGAGCACAAACATCACCACCAGCGCCACCACGCCCAGCATCAGGCGGCGCAGCAAACGCGAGCTGCGGCCCTCGTTCAGCAGGTTGGTCATATTCGCGCCAACCCGGTCATCGCCGCCAATAATCGCAATCAAGCGCGGCGTACGTTCGATCTGCTTCATGCATGGCTCCCTTGCTGGCCGATCACCGGGCCCGGCGGCGTGTCGCGGGCCACCGGCCCGAAGTGAATCAGGTTGCCCTGGTCGAGAATCACCACCAGGTCGGCGCTTTCGATCAGGTCGGCGCGGTGGGTGGCAATCACCACCGTGCTGCGGCCGTGCAACTCATCGAGCAGGCGCTTGAACTGGCCATCGAGCACCCGGTCGCCATCGCGCAGCGGGTCGTCCAGCAGCAGCAATGGCGGCTCGCCCAGTACGGCCTCGACCATGCCCACCATATGGCGAATACGCAGGGCGTCGGGGTCTTCGCGCCAAGGGTCGAGCGGCAGTGCCAGGGCCTCGCTGGCCGAGGCGCATTCCATCAGCGTCCACCACTGCGGCCCGGCGATACGCACAAAGCAGGCATTGATCTGCGCATCGTCGCTGGTGGGGTGCGACAGGCGCAGGAAGTCATGCACCGACAGCGGCAGGTTTTGCACCGACTGCGCATAGAAGCCGACCCAGCTGCGGTAGTCCGCCGGGTCGAACTGGCGAATATCGCGGCCCGACAGCAGCACCCGGCCATTCTGCAGATTGCGCACCCCGGCCAGGCATTGCAGCAAGGTGCTTTTGCCCGCGCCATTGGGGCCCACCACGGCGATGCGCTTACCCGCCGGCAGCACCAGCGACACGCTGTTCAGCGCCGGTTCCTGTTCGGGCAGGTAGCGGTAGAACACGCGGTCCAGGGCAATATGCGGCGCCATGGGC
>JBCECW010000320.1:1723-5283 GCA_039207785.1 Pseudomonas sp.
CCTCGGTCTATGCGGCCGACGCTCCCACCGCCGATGCGCGCTCCTTCTGGGGCGCCATGGGCTGCGGCTGCGAATAGATACCGAACTTGTGCAACTCGCCGGTGGATTGCAGCAGGCGCTCCAGTTCCAGGCGCGAGTCGCGCAGCTGGCGGGTACGCAGGCTCAGGCTGAACAACTGCTGCGCCGGGGTGGTGACCCGCCAGATCAGCATCATGGTGGCGATCAGGCCGCCGGCCGTCATGGTTTGCGCCAGCACCAGGGCAATGCCCACCGCCATGGTGCCCAGCACCACCAGCATGCCCAGGGCCTGGCCCACACCCTGCAACAAGGCCTGCGCCAGGGCAAGGTCGCGGTTGGCCAGCGCCGCCTGGCCGGCGATATCGCGCATGCGCCGCAGCCAGTGGTGGTTGCCGCTGACCCCTTGCAGGGAACGCAGGCGCTGTACCGCACTGGCGTATTCCTCCACCAGCCGGTTGCCGGTGCGCCCGGCCTTTAGCGCCTTGCGCTGCACATAGGGCTGCACCACCAACGACGCGGCCGCAAACAACAGCAGGCCCGCCAGCGGCACCAGCACGATCCAGCCGCCCAGCAGGCCGATCACCAGCACAAACAGCAGCACAAAGGGATAGTCGATGACCGCCATACCGCCCGAGCCGCTCAGGTACTGGCGCACACCTTCCAGCGAGCGCATGCGGTTCAGGTGGCTGTTGATGCCCAGGCGCGCGGAGTACTCCAGCGGCAGGCCAAGGGTTTTGCGAAACGCCGTATTGCCGATCTTGATCCCGGCCCAGGCGCCCAGACGCGCCAGCACCGCCGCCCGGCCCAAGCGCAAGGCCCAACCGCCCAGCGCGGCAATAATCGCCCCGGCACCCAGGGCCAGCAGCGTGCTGACCGCACCGCTGGGGATCACCGCGTTGTAGACCGTCATGGTGAACAGCGACACCGACAACAACAGTACGTTGGTCACCAGGCTAAGGAAAAACAGGCCGACCAGCTCGGGCTGTGCCTTGCCCATCAGGCGAGTCAGCCAGTCGCTTTGCGGTGCGTCGATGGGGGTGTGCTGCGCCTTTTCCTGCACCAGCAAAAACCGCGTGCTGGCAGACGGCGACCAGTTGTCGAGCAGGCGTTCGCCGTCATGCCAGCAATCCACCTCCTCATAACGGCCCAGGTACACCCGGCAGGCGTTGTCATCCAGTGCCAGGCTGCCCACCGGCAATACATCCGCGACATTGCCCGCCGGCACGCCCGCAAAGCGGTCGGTGCGAAAACCGATATCGGCCAGCAAGGTGCGCAAATCGCCCAACGCAAAACCGGCTTCCACCGGCGGCAGCGTGGCGATCAGCACCCGTGGTGGGCCAAACCAGTCCAGCGCCACCAGCAGCACCGGCAGGCAACGCGCCAACGGCGACTGCGCCAGGCGCGCCTCACCGAGGATGGCGGCCACCCGCAGCATGCGTTCCTCTTCGTCCCAGTAATGGCGCAAGCGCTCCAGGGTGACCGCATTGGCATCGGGCAACAGGGCTTCAGTTGGCATACGTATCCTCGGCGCTCAGGCGCACGCTGCGGTCGCAGGCATCAATAATCAGCGGCTTGCTGGTGGCCACCAGCACCGTGAAATGGCGCTGCATACCGTGCAGCAGCTCCACCAGCCGGCCTTGCCCGTCGAGGTCCAGGCCAGTGGCGGCAAAGTCCAGCAACAGCACCTTGGGTTCGCGCACCAGGGCGCGAATCAGGGCGATGCGCTGTGCCACCCCTTCATCGAATTGCTCGGTACCCAGGGCGCCGATCTCGGTGAGCAAGCCATTGCGAAAGCGCGCCAGAAACGGCAGCAGCCCCAGCACTTCGGCGTAGTCGGCAGCGCGCTCGTTGTAGCGCGAGTCAAACAACGTGAGGTTGTTCAGCACCGTGCCCGGCAACAGCGCCGGGTGGCGCGGCACCAGACTCACACCCTGGCGCAGCGCGGCGGCGCTAAAGTCGGCCGGCGGATGGCCGTCGATCTGCACCTGCACGCCGGCCTGGCGCCCGGTGCCGGCAATCATCGCCAACAGCTTGGAAATAGCTGCCACATCACTGCCGGCCAGGTGCACCAATTCGCCCGGGGCGATATCGAGGATCGGCTGCTGGTCCGCGGCCCTGGCGACATGGATTCGCCCTTCGCGAATGGTCAGTTGCGCCACCTCGGTATCGGCTTGTGGCGCCAGTGCGGCATCGCCGATGGGCAGGTTAAGCAGGCGATCGACCTTGCCCTGCGCCTCGCGCGCCTGGGCAATGCGGGTGAGATAACCCAGCCCCTGCATGGCCGGGCCGATAGAGCGGCCGGCGAGCAAGGTGCAGGCCGACAGTGCGCCGGTGGTCAGGCTGCCGTGCATCACCTGGATCGCGCCAAAGATCACAATCAGCACCGTCGACAACTGCCCCAGCAGCGCGGCGTTTTCGCGAATCCAGGCGCCCAGGGTTTCCAGTTGCGCCGAGTCGCCCATAAAGCGCGCATTAAGCTGCCCATAGGTTTGGCTCAGGCCCTCCTCCGCGCCGCGCGACTTCACTTCCGGCAAGCTGGCGAACACCGACCAGAGCAGGTTGCGCCGCTGGTAATCGGCGCGTTCGACCCGCTCCAGCGCCCACTCGGTTTCCTGCTTGACCAGCAGTGTCAGGCCCAGGGTGACGGCAAATAACAGCAAGGGAATCAGCGCCAGCCAGCCGCCGATATAGGCAATCAGGCCGATATACACAAACACAAAGGGCACTTCATAAAACGCCGTGGCGGCGCTGCCCGACCAGATATCCCGCACCTGCGCCACCGAGCGCACACCATCAATGATCGAGGCCGTGCCCACGCGCTCCACGGCGTAGATATCGGCCTTGAGCAAGCGATCAAAGATATGCGTGGTGGTTTCGCTTTCGTAGCGCGCGGCGATATGGGCAAACAGGGCGGTGCGGCCATAACGCAGCAGGGTTTCCAGCAATACCGCAATGCCCACGCCCACCACCAGCACCACCGCCGTGCCATAGGACTGGCTGACCAGGATGCGGTCGTAGATCTGCAGCAGCGACAAAGGCAACGCCAGGGCGAGCAAATGAATGACCAGGGAAATGGCCAGCAGCTCCTTGCGTTGTAAGCCAAAGCCTTTGCCAAGCGGTGCTTGCACTGTCATTGCGGGGTCCCTCCACTGCTACCGTCACTACCGGACAACTCGACAAGCCAGGGTGCTCACGTGCTCACTCAGGGGCTCGCGCGGCCGTTAGCCGTGGCCCGAAGCATTGGGTAGAAGTGGGAGGGATGGAACAGGTGCGCCAGCCAGGTAACCGAGCGGCCACCGAAGGTACTGTGCGACAAGGAGGACAAAGCACCGCAATACGTAAACCGCAGAAAAAGCCGCATGCAAACTCCCAAGGAACCCGCCTGGTTTCCTGCAACGGCACAGTGGCAAACCGACATCGCACCCAAGGCACGTCGTCCAGCCCTGACACCCTGCCGATTGCTGGCGAAGTTCTAAAGGTAGTTCAAATCCCCGCACGCGCTGCTTTTTTGCCCAATCAATTTGCGCTGCACCTCGCAGGCC
>JBCECW010000321.1:0-5280 GCA_039207785.1 Pseudomonas sp.
CCGATATCCCGCGCCTGATCATCACCCCGCACAGCGCCTGGGGTGCCCGTGAGGCACGGCAACGCATCGTGGCGCAGATGAGCGAAAACGCTACGGCGTTCTTCAACGGTGCGCCACGCCGGCAGGTCGGCTAAGCTGCGCGCCTTTTTTACCAGCACCTTTTTTCAAGGAGACGCCCATGGACCCGCGAAGCGAAGTGCTGCTGCGCCAGCGCGAGCTGTTCACCGGCAACCTGCTGCTGGCCGGCCTGCCCGCAGATGACCTGCTCGGCGAGTTGCCCGCGGCCCATGGCTGGAGCTGGCATGCCGGCGACCATGGCAACCTGAGCGCACGCTTCCCCCAGCGCTGCCAGTTTGGCGTGGAGCCAGGCGCCGCCGCGTTCGACGCGGCCGTGGTGTTCTTGCCCAAGTCCCGTGAACTCACCGACTACTTGCTGCACGCCCTGGCCGCACGCCTGGCCGGCCGTGAGCTGTATCTGGTGGGGGAAAAACGCGCCGGTATCGAACGCGCCGCCAAGCAACTGCAGCCCTATGGCAAACCGCGCAAACTCGATAGCGCGCGGCACTGCCAGCTATGGCAAGTAACGGTGGAAAACGCTCCGGCCGCGCCGGAACTGAGTGCCCTGGCGCAACGCTATGAACTGCCGCTGGAGGATGGCGCCCTTACCGTTATCAGCCTGCCCGGCGTATTCAGCCATGGTCGGCTGGACCGGGGTACGGCGCTGTTTCTCGAGCATCTGGACAAGTTACCCACAGGCCATCTGCTGGATTTCGGCTGTGGCGCTGGCGTGTTGGGCGCGGTGCTCAAACGCCGCTATCCAGACAGCCAGGTGACGATGCTCGACGTCGATGCCTTTGCCGCTGCCAGCAGTCGCCTGACCCTGGCCGCCAATGGGCTGGAAGCCGACGTGATCACCGGCGATGGCATCGACGCCGCACCGAAAAACCTGATGGGCATCCTTACCAATCCGCCGTTTCACGAAGGCGTACACACCCACTACCAAGCCACCGAGCACCTGCTGCGCCAGGCGGTAAAACACCTGGAGCACAAAGGCGAGCTGCGCCTGGTGGCCAACAGCTTCCTCAAGTACGCGCCGATCATCGAACAGCATCTGGGGCCGTGCGCAGTGTTGGGGGAAGGCCAGGGGTTTCGGATCTACCGCGCCAAGCGGCATTGATGCGTTTGGTGCGCAGAGCGCACCCTACGGTACCGCGTTGAACCTGATCGCCTCGTTTACGCAAAACCCGTAGGGTGCGCTCCGCGCACCAGCGTTCTGCCAGATAAATTTTGCCTTGCCGCCTCCTGCTTCATCGGGCAGAATCCGCCCCGTCCTAGGGGAGTAGTCTCCCGCAAGTAACGCTTCCACGCGTTATTTCGCCCGGCCCGCGTCAACATACTTGCTCCACAGAGCATGGCGCGTGCGACCCAAGGTCCGCCCAGACGGACCCAGGGGTTTGACAAGACCTATGACACGTAACTCCTTACCCGGGGCGGGAAGAAGTGCGTGTCATAGCCGTGTCTACCCGCCCCTGAGGAAGCCTGATGCTTGATTCCCTTCTTGTTCCAACCGGTATTGTCGCCTTGGCTGAAATTGGCGATAAAACCCAGCTGCTCGCCTTGATCCTGGCGGCACGCTTTCGTAAACCCTGGCCCATTATTGCCGGTATCGTCGCCGCCACCCTGGCTAACCATGCTGCCGCCGGTGCTGTAGGCGCCTGGGTCAGCGGGCTGTTTTCCGATGTGGTGTTGCATTGGGTGTTGGCCGTGAGCTTTGCCGCCACGGCGCTCTGGACCCTGGTACCAGACAAGATTGACGACGAGGAAACCACCACGGCCAAAGCCTTCGGCCCCTTCCTGACCACCCTGATTGCCTTCTTCCTCGCCGAGATAGGCGACAAGACCCAGATCGCCACCGTGATGCTGGCGGCCCAGTACCCGGAGCTGTGGCTGGTGATTATCGGCACCACGCTGGGCATGTTGATCGCCAACGTGCCAGTGGTATTGGCGGGTAATTTTGCCGCCGACAAATTGCCGTTGACCTTGATTCGGCGCTTGGCGGCTACGGCGTTTTTTGTGCTGGCCGGTGTGGCTATTTACAAGGCGTTGCAGGCTAGCGGGATGGTGTAAGGCTGCGAGATTCTGGGCCCCCGCCTGCGCGGCGGTCCGCCGATGCTGGGTGACGGAGAGTTCACACCCATTCCCGTCATTCCCGCGCAGGCGGGAATCCAGAATTTCGAACAAGACAAAGGCCGTTTATCTGACGCCAACCCCCTGGCGTTTCGGCCAATGCCGGGTGACGGCGGCGCAAGGCACAGTTTGCAGCGATTTGTCCTACAAACCGTTCGAGCGCCGCTATGTCACTGGATGATATGAAAAGGCTGGTTCGCCACCACATCGACCTGTCGTGGAACAAAGGTCGACTCGCCCTTGCAGAACAACTGCACAGCAAAAGCTTTCTCTATAAGAGTTCATTTGTCGGGCGCCCGCTCGACAGCGCCGGTTTTGGTCTGATGGTGCAGGAAATCCGCGCCGCCATGCCCGATCTGGTGGTCGTGGTCGAGGAAACCCTCGCCGAAGGCAACAAGGCCTTCACCTGGTGCACCCTGATCGGCACCCTGGAAAAATCCGCCCTGGGTTATCCCGCCAGCGACAAAGTGCTGAGCATTTCCGCCATGGCCTACTGGACGCTGAACTGCGCCGGGGAAATCGAAGAGCTGTGCACCATCTTCGATATGGAAAGCTTCCGCGCCCAGCTGGGCCTGGTGACCCGACCGTTCGCGGAAGTGGCGTTGCCATAACGCGTTGCTACTTCTTCGCTTGCTCGTACAACGGCTCTACCTTGGGAATCGCCGCCTGCAATGAGGCAATCCGGCTGCTGCTGGCCGGGTGGGTGCTCATAAATTCCGGCGGCGCACCTTCGCTGGCCTTGCTCATTTTCTGCCACAGGGTAACGGCGGCATTGGGGTTGTAGCCGGCGCGGGCGGAGAGTTCGAGGCCGATCAGGTCGGCTTCGTTTTCGTTTTCCCGGCTATTGGGCAAGGTCATGCTGTACTCGACCACCGTGTCAGCCAGGGCCATGGTGTCTTGCCCCAGGCCCAGCAGCGCGCCGGCACCTTGCTTGGCGATCTCCATGCCATAGGCCTTGGACATGGCTTCACGACCATGCTCGCGCAAGGCGTGGGCAATTTCATGGCCCATTACCGCGGCCAGTTCGTCGTCGGTGAGTTTCAACTTATCGATCAAGCCGCTGTAGACGATGATCTTGCCGCCAGGGCCGCAGTTGGCGTTGAGCTCGTCGCTGTCCACCAGATTGACTTCCCAGGCCCACTGCGCCGAGTCCGGGCGCAATTTCGGTGCCTGGGCAATCAGGCGCTTGGCCACCGCATCAACCCGCTTGGCATTGGCGCTGGTCTTGTCCAGCTGGCCCTTGCCCTTGGCTTCGCTCAGGGTCTGCTGGTACGACTGCGCGTACATCTGGTTGACCTCTTGGGTCGACAGCATGCTGAACATGTACTGCTTGCGGCCTACGCCAACGGAGTCGCCGCTGGTGGTGTTTACAGCCTGACAGGCGCTCAAGAGCAGGCAACCCGCCAGCGCCGTCAAACGAAAGGAATGCTTCATACCGGTCCTCCATTACAGGGCCCACATGCTAGTTCGCCCACCCCCAGTAGAACAACCTCAGTAGAACAACCTCACTTGCGCTCTGGCCATCGGCCATCTTTGCTACACGCATCGGGCATTAATGCTTTTGCAGCACGCTGCCGATACGCCAGGGACCGGCTGCTAACAAGTCCGACATGGGGGTTTCTATGCGCTTTAAATCCATCCAGTTCTCTGTGGCCTTGCTGGCAGGCGCCAGCGTATTGGCCGTTGTCGTGGCATTGGTGCTGTATTCATTGTTTGCCGGCGCGCGCACCCAGGAGCTGGTGAAAACCAGCAGCCAGTCGCTGCTTGAAGACATGATTCACCAGCGCCTTACCTCCCTGGCCCAAGCTCAGGTCAGCCAGGTGCTCAAAGAGCTTGAATACCCCCTGGTGATTGCCACCAGCCTGGCGCAGACCAACGCGCTAGGCGGCGAAACCGACGCCAGCGGCGCCCAGGCGATGAACCTGACGCGCGAAGAATTGCTCAACCTGCTGCAAAACGCGCTACGCAAAAACCCGAAATTGGTAGACGCCTATATCGGCTGGGAAAATAACGCCTTCGATGGCCAGGATGCGGCCTACGCCGGCCAGACCGCCAAGGGCGCCAGCGACACCGGGCGGTTTATCCCCTGGGCCTACCGCAAGGATGACGGCAGCCTGACCCTGGACACCCTCGGCCCGGATATCGAAAGCGACAAGCTGCTACCCACCGGCGTACGTGCTGGCGAGTACTACCTGTGCCCGCGGGATAAAAAGGTCACCTGCCTGATCGACCCGGCGCCCTACGAAATGGGCGGCAAGATGGTGATGCTGGCCTCGTTCAACGTGCCGATCCTGGTCAATGGCAAGTTCCAGGGCATTGTCGGTGCCGACCTGACCGTCGACTTTATCCAGGAACTGCTGAATGTCGCCGACAGCAAGCTGTATGACGGTGCTGGCGAACTGGGGCTGATTTCCGATAACGGCCGCATCGTGGCCTACACCAAAGACCCGAGCAAACGCGGCACGCCCAGCGCCGAAGTGCTGCCCGGCATCGGTGACCTGAAAGCCCTGCCGCTGAACCAGCCCAGTTTCAGCAGCAACAAGGACACCGGCCAGCTGCAATTGCTGATGCCCTTTAGCATTGCCGACACCGGCGCACGCTGGACCCTGGTGCTGCAACTGCCGGAAAAAGCCGTGTATGCCGAGCTGCATAAACTGCACACCGAGCTGAACGAGCAACGCCAGACCGACACCCTCGGCATGCTGGTAGTCGGCCTGTTGATTGCCGGCGTGGGCCTGGTGGTGATCTGGTTCGTGGGCTACGGCATCGCCCGACCGCTCAAACAAATGGTGCTGATGCTCGACGATATCGCCAAAGGCGACGGCGACCTGACCAAGCGCTTGCAGGTGGACCGTGCCGACGAGCTCGGGCAGATCGCCAATGGCTTCAATACCTTCCTCAACAAGTTGCAGAACATGATTCGCGACGTGGTGGGCTCGGTGCAGAAGGTCAGCGATTCCTCGGAGAACACCGCCGATATCGCCATCCGCACCAACGAGGGCGTGCAGCGGCAGATGGTCGAGATTGATCAGGTGGCCACCGCCGTGCACGAAATGACCGCTACCGCCCAGGACGTGGCGCGCAACGCCACCC
>JBCECW010000322.1:0-5270 GCA_039207785.1 Pseudomonas sp.
CCAGTAAAGGAGGACTGTTCCCAGCAGCATGCTGGCAAGCCCGATTAGACGTAAGTGACGGTCAGGCAGCTGCAAAAGCTGCATAAATGTCTCACGCCAACCTCGTGGATATAGGAACGGCAGGATGCCTTCCAGCACCAGCACTAAACACAACGCGATGCCAAGTTCCTGCCACATGATTCCCACAGACGCAAAAAAGCCGGGAATTTCCCGGCTGACGCATGATAACAACCTTTGCCTGATCGGTCACCCCGACGGACGACCAGCGTCCGTCGGAAGCGGCCTGCATCAAGGCTTGGACTTTTCCAGATAGCGGAAGAAGTCGCTTTTGGGGTCCAGCACCAACACATCACGCTTGTCGGCAAAGCTTTCACGGTACGCGCGCAGGCTGCGGTAGAAACCATAGAACTCCTGGTCTTCACCATAGGCCTTGGCGTAGATGGCCGAGGCTTTTGCGTCGCCATCACCGCGGGTTTCTTCCGCCTCGCGATACGCTTCAGCCAGGATCACACGCTTCTGCCGGTCGGCGTCGGCACGAATACCTTCGGCCAGCTCCTTGCCTTTGGCGCGGTGCTCACGAGCCTCACGCTCACGCTCGGAACTCATGCGGTCGAATACGCTGCGGTTGACTTCCTTCGGCAGGTCGATGGCCTTGACGCGAACGTCGACCACTTCGATACCGAGCTCTTTCTGCGCCGCCTTGTTCAGCGAAGCGGTGACATCCGCCATCAGCGCATCACGCTCGCCGGATACCGACTCGTGCAAGGTGCGCTTACCAAACTGGTCACGCAGCGAAGCTTCCAGACGACGCGACAGACGCTCATCGGCGATCTGCTTAACGCCGGAGGTGGCGGTGTAATAACGCTCGGCATCCAGCACACGCCACTTGGCGTAGGCATCGACCATCAAGGCTTTCTTTTCCAGGGTCAGGAAGCGCGAGGTGGAGGAGTCCAGGGTCATCAAGCGCGCGTCGAACTTGCGCACCTGGTTAACGTAAGGAACCTTCACATGCAGGCCTGGCGCCACATCGGTTTGCACGATACGACCGAAGCGCAGCATCACCGCACGTTCGGTTTGCGAAACGATATAGAAGCAGTTCCAGCCCAGCAGCAACACGACGACGCCGACAATCAGAGCAGCCAGTGATTTATTGCTCATCAGCGAGTCTCCCTTGTCCGCAGATCACGCTGTTGCAAGTCAGCATTCACCCGTGCGCCCAGGTCGGCCGCAGCGGAATTGCTCGAGGCGTTGTTCGGCGCAGAGGTGGCGCCACGGCTGTCGATCATCTTGTCGAGCGGCAGGTAGAGCAGGTTGTTCTGCCCTTTCTCGCCGGTCACCAGCACCTTGCTGGTGTTGCTCATCAGCTCTTGCATGGTGTCCAGGTACAGACGCTCGCGAGTAACGTCAGGCGCCTTGCGGTATTCGGCCACCAGCTTGGTGAAACGATCGGCTTCACCGGTTGCCCGGGATACCACTTCGTCGCGGTAACCACTGGCATCTTCGATCAGGCGCTGGGCCTGGCCGCGGGCTTCCGGTACCACGCCATTGGCATAGGATTCGGCCAGGTTCTTCTCGCGCTGCTCGTCTTCACGGGCACGGATCACGTCGTCGAAGGCTTCCTGAACTTCACGCGGCGCGGCGGCGCTCTGCAAGTTCACCTGGGTGACGGTGATACCGGTCTTGTAGTTGTCCATAAATCGCTGCAGGCGCTCTTTGACTTCGCTGGCCATCAACTCACGGCCTTCGGTCAGCACCTGGTCCATCGCGGTGGAGCCCACTACATGGCGCACCGAGCTATCGGTGGCCTGCTGCAGGCTCACTTCCGGCTGGTCGACGTTAAGTACGAAGTCCTGCAGGTTGCTGATCTTGTATTGAACAGTCAGCGGCACTTCGATGATGTTCTCGTCCTCGGTGAGCATCTGCCCCTGCTTGCTGTAGGCACGCTCGCGGGTGACGTTCTCCTGGAACTTGCGATCCATCGGCGGGAAATAGATGTTGAGGCCCGGGCCGACAGTTTCGTAGTACTTGCCGAAGCGCAGCACCACGGCCTGCTCCTGCTCGTCCACGACGTAGATGGCGCTGTACAGCAAGATAGCGGCCAGCACGGCAACGACCACGGCGATCAGGCCGAAACCACCGCCACCGCTGTTGGAGCCGCCATCACTGTCACGTTTTTTACTGCCGCCGAACAACCCGTTAAGGCTCTCTTGCAGCTTGCGGAAGGCTTCGTCGAGATCCGGTGGACCTTTGCGGTCACCGCCGCCCTTGCGTCCACCCCAAGGGTCTTGATTATTCGAGTTGCCACCCGGCTCATTCCAAGCCATAGCGCTCTCCATACTGATAAAGCAAAGACGCGCCCACGGCGCGCCCGCCAATGCTACAGATGCCATCTTGCAGCAGCAAAGCCGCAGTCGCAGGCTTTATTGCAAAGTGTGTTGCTCTAAAAACTCTGACGGCTGCCAGCCTTCGCGGCTGATCAAGCGGTTCAACTCTACGCGCGGAACCCGTACTGCCAACAGGCTGGAACCCTGCTCATCATGCGCTTCGGTCTGCACCACACCCAAGGCAAAAAACTGTGCACGCAGGCGTCCCAGTTTTTGCGGCAGGCACAACGTACCCACAAACAGATCATCACCCAGCAACTCGGCAATCGCTTGCGACAACAATTCCAGGCCGCTGCCATCACGGGCAGACAACCACACACGCTGCGGCTTGCCGGCTTCATTACGCTGAATCTGCGGCTCGACGCCTTCCAGCAGATCGAGCTTGTTGTACACCTCAAGCGTCGGCAACTCATCGGCGCCGATCTCGGTCAACACCGCCAGCACCTGCTCGATCTGTTGCTGACGATCCGGCTCATGGGCATCGATCACATGCAGCAGCAAATCAGAGTTGCTCGACTCCTCCAGCGTAGCGCGGAAGGCCTCGACCAGCTTGTGCGGCAGATGTCGGATAAAACCCACGGTATCGGCCAGCACGATCGGGCCCAGGTCTTCCAGCTCGAGGCGGCGCAAGGTCGGGTCGAGGGTGGCGAACAGTTGATCCGCGGCATACACCTCAGACTCGGTGACCGCATTGAACAGGGTAGATTTGCCGGCGTTGGTATAGCCCACCAGCGACACCGTCGGGATATCCGAACGCTTGCGCCCGCGCCGCGCCTGCTCACGCTGGCTGCGCACACGCTCGAGCTTTTGCTTGATCTGGCCGATGCGCACGCGCAACAGGCGGCGGTCGGTTTCCAGCTGCGATTCACCCGGCCCGCGCAGACCGATACCGCCCTTCTGCCGTTCAAGGTGGGTCCAGCCGCGAACCAGGCGGGTGCTCAGGTGATCGAGCTGCGCCAGTTCGACCTGCAACTTACCTTCATGGGTACGTGCGCGCTGGGCAAAGATATCCAGAATCAACCCGGTGCGATCAAGCACGCGACACTCGAACACACGTTCAAGGTTACGTTCCTGGCTAGGGGTGAGGATGTGGTTGAAGATTACCAGGTCGGCCTGTTCGGCCTTGACCAGGTCGCGTAACTCTTCGACCTTGCCACTGCCGATCAGAAATTTTGCGGTTGGCCGATGACGTGGCACGTTAATGAACGCCACCGTATCCGCGCCCGCCGAGTGGGCGAGTTCTTGGAACTCCTGCGGGTCTTCGCGCGCCTCTGGGTCTTGGCCTTCCAGATGAACCAGAATGGCCCGTTCACCACCTTCATGACGCTCGAAGAACAAAGCAGGCTCCTAATTGGGTATTACGTGGTTTAAGCGTTGCCTGGCTCTGCTTCGACTTGCTCGCCTTCTGTCGCGCTAGGCAGACGAACCGGACGGCTCGGTACCACAGTGGAGATTGCGTGCTTGTAGACCATTTGGCTGACAGTGTTCTTCAGCAAAATAACAAACTGGTCGAAGGATTCGATCTGGCCTTGCAGCTTGATGCCGTTAACCAAATAAATTGAAACCGGTACGCGTTCCTTACGCAGGGTATTGAGGTAAGGGTCTTGTAGCGAATGCCCTTTTGACATGTGCCGCACTCCTTTGGAGATCGATAGTTATAGTATGAAAAGTGGTGGACTTAGCCGCCCCACCCCCAAGAGTAGACGGCAATAAGCAAGGTCTCAGTCCAATATGGAGACCGAATTCAAGTATTTCAAGGCACGTGGCAGATTGTCGCAAGCCAGACTGTCTAGCCAGTGCAGATTGGACCAACTGCGCAACCAGGTGAACTGTCTTTTGGCTAATTGACGAGTGGCGATAATGCCCTTCTCGACCATTTGCTCTCGACTCAGGCTGCCTTCGAGGTAATCCCACACCTGGCGATAACCTACAGCCCGTATAGACGGTAATCCGACGTGCAGGTCACCTCTATTTCGCAGCTGTTCGACCTCGTCGACAAAGCCCTGTTCCATCATCGCCTGAAATCTTTCGGCAATCCGCGCGTGCAATACCTGACGCTGCTGGGGAGCAATCGCCAAGTTCGCGACAGTATAGGGGAATTGCACTGCCCCGGCTGTGCTAGAACCGCCGTTTTGAGCGGCCTGACGCTCTCTATGCGACGTCATGGTCTGGCCGCTTACCAAAAATACTTCCAAGGCCCGGGTAAGACGCTGCGGGTCATTGGGGTGAATACGCGCCGCCGACTCCGGGTCCACCGCCGCCAATTCCCGGTGCAACACCTCCCACCCCTCGGTGGCTGCGCGCAGTTCCAGTTGCGCGCGCACCTCGGCATCGGCCGCCGGCATATCCGCCAGGCCTTCCTGTAACGCCTTGAAATACAGCATGGTGCCGCCCACCAGCAGCGGAATACGGCCCTTGGCAGTGATTTCAGCCATGGCCGCCAGCGCATCGGCGCTGAATTCGGCGGCGGAATAACGCTCGGCGGGGTCGCGAATATCGATCAGGCGATGGGGAAACTCGGCCAGCAGCGCTTTCGAAGGCTTGGCGGTGCCGATATCCATGCCGCGGTAGACCAGTGCGGAATCCACGCTGATCAGCTCGCACGGCAGCAGACGGGTCAGCTCGATCGCCAGGTCGGTCTTGCCGGCGGCAGTCGGCCCCATCAGGAAAATCGCCGGAGGCAGGGGGCTGGACATAAATAAAGCCCTTAGCGGCCGCGCATAAAGAGTTTGTCGAGGTCGTCCATGCCCAGTTGCGTCCAGGTCGGCCGACCGTGGTTGCATTGGCCGCTGCGCTCGGTGCTTTCCATATCGCGCAACAGGCCGTTCATTTCCGGGATGGTCAGGCGCCGATTGGCGCGCACCGCGCCGTGGCAGGCCATGGTGC
>JBCECW010000323.1:0-5264 GCA_039207785.1 Pseudomonas sp.
GTTCGAGCAATGGCAGAAAGAGGGACGCCTGGCCGGCCTGACCGACGCCATCGACGCCACCCAGGACCCGACCAAAAGCCTGGACAACCTGATCAGCGCCAGCGCCGCCAACCCGGAGTTGCAGGCGCAGCTGGGGCTGATCAACGAGGAATTGAAACGAAACGTCTCGTTGATTGCCCAACAGCGCGAAGAGGCTGCCGGCAATCTGATTCAGTCGGCCGCCCTTGTGGCTGAAACGATCAACAACTACAACATTCGTCTGACCAATTTGAGCAAGAGCCGCCAGCAGGCCCTGGCCAACAAGGATCAGGCGTCTGCCACGTTGTTTGACAGCGCGCTGGCCAATGGCCGCAGCGCACTGGATGGCGCAGTGGCGATTTATATCGACAACCTGGCCACCGGTACCCGCTACACCGATGCAGTGATCCAAGCGCAGTTGCAACGGATAAAAGAAGAGCTCAATCGCAAACCAGTGCTCGGCGCCAGTTTGGTGAAACGTGCCAATCTGTTCGTCGAACATGTGGGCAAGTACCGCCAGCAAAAGCGGGCTGACCCGGCGGTTATTTTGAAGGAACTGCTCGCCAACGGCGGGCGCTAACGATGTCTGGTGCCGTTGCCAGGAAGGCTTAGGCGGGCGGCACTGAACTTACAAAACCAAGAAGCGAGATGCTAACCATGACTCAGTCCAGCACCACCCTGCTCTCTACCTCGGCACGCTTTGCCGCCAGCCTGGTAACCGCCAGCGCCATTCTTCTGACCGGCTGCGCCGGCACCAGCCCGACCTCGTCGGTGGCGGCCACCACCACCGCGCAATACTACCCAGCCTGCTATGAGCCGGTGTCGCACCTGCGCAGCACCGAAGACGCGGTGAAAAGCTCGGCCATCACCGGCGCCGTTGCCGGTGGCCTGCTGGGCGCTGCGGCCGGTGCCCTGACTGGTGGCGACCACGCCGCACGCAACGCCGCCATCGGTGCCGCCGGCGGCGCCCTGGTGGGCGGCGCGGCGGGTTACTACACCGGCAAGCAGAAACAGATCGCCGACGACAACGAGCGCATCGGCTCCTACGCCACCGATATCGAGCGCAGCACCGGCGAGATCGACCGCAGCGTCGGTTACGCCAAGGCCGCGCAGAGCTGCTACCAGCAACAGTTCACCAGCCTGCAAGCCGCACGCAAAGCCAAGACCATGAGCGATGCCGATGGCCGTGCGCGCCTGGCCGAAATCGTCAGTGGCCTGAAGGAAACCAACGCCCTGCTGGCAGCGGCTGATGGCCGCACCGGCGAAGACCTCGACGCCTACACCCAGGCCTACGAAAAAGACCTGGAGCAAACCGGCGTACAACGTGACACCGTGACCAAAGTGGCCCAGGCCGATACCGGCGCCAAGGTCACCGTCACCAAGGCCGAGCGCGCCAAGGTATCGACCCAGGCGGTGAGCACCGAGAAAGCCACGCAAAAAGCCAAGGCCTCGCGCACCGAGAGCCAGAAAGTGGCCTCTGCCGGCAAGACCATGGTCAGCTCCGTGTGCAACAACCCGGACATGGGTGATTGGGCACCGGCCAGCTGCAAGGTGTAACCACCGGCGGTGGTACAAAAGGCGGCCCTTGCAGGCCGCCTTTTTTATGCCCACCGTTCAGCCACCGGCCCCGGACAAAACGCGGCACCATTGCGCCGCGCTGTGTTCAACATGCCATCAACGCATACGGCGCTTGGGCGCTGGACGCTCGTCGGCGATACTGGCACTTTGCCCCGCAACTAGGCATGCTTGCCGCCGGCGCCCAGGGGTCTACCGTTAAGTCTGCCGCCGTTACCTGCTACATCTATATAAGCCGTTAGCGCAGGATTCTTGCCCGTGCCTCGATTGTTCACCCACCAGCGCGCTTCAGGCGACTCTTTGGCCACCACCCTGCCCAATTCGGTCAAGGGTGCGTTGGTGGCGCTCGTGGTGGTGATGCTCGGCTTGCTGTTCTGGCAGCTGTACCACGAGCTGGAACAGGGCGAAGCCTCGCGGCAGAAGCGCGAGCAGGAATACGGCCAGCAACTGGCCGAGCATATGGGCCTGAGCATCGAGATGCGTGCCCATGCCGCACTGGCCCTGCTCAAGCAGACCGCGCAACAGCCACCGGCCGCAGACAAATACGCAGAAATAGTCGATAGCCTGCACGGCATCTTTCCGGCGCTGAACAGCCTGGCCTGGCTCGACGCCGACGGCCGCCTGCTCGCCGACACCCAGGCCGATGCCCACGACCAGGCGTTTATCGCCACGCTGTTCCAGAACCACCGGGGGCAGCCTTACCAGTACGTGTTCAACCCCGATGGCACCGGCCAGATCTACGCTTTTTTACCCCAAGGCAATGGCAAGGGCTTTTGGGTCGCGCGCATGGGGCTTACCCACCTGCGGCAGAATATTCGCCAGTTCTACAGCAGCGACCACCGCTGGCAATTGGAAGACAGCCATAGCCAGCGCGTATTCGCCACCCAGCCCGCGCCGGCCAATGAGCAGGTGCGCGAGCCCACCGCGTTCGAACTGGACAACACCGCGCAACTGGTGGCCCTGCCCGGCACCGACCTGATGGTGCGCAGCGTGGTGGATAAACGCCGCGCCTGGACCGAGCAGTTGTCTGCCGTTACCGGCAAGTTCCTGCTGTTTATGGCCTGCGCCCTGCTCACCTTGCTGGCCCTGTACCGGCTGCTGCGCGAACAGGCGCGCCTGCGCGATATGACCAACGCCTCGCGCCGCGAACTGCGCGATGCCGCGACCGCCCTGGGCGCGATCGAAGAGCGCGTGGTGGTGACCGATGTCGACGGCCATGTGCGCTACCTCAACCCCCAGGCGGCGCAGCTGTTTGGCCTGAAGAGCAGCGAGGCGCGTGGCCGCCACCTGCTCGACCTGCTGCCCAGCCTCGACCCGACACTGATGCACGACAGCGAGCCGCACGACGATTTCAGCCCGATCTGGGTTGAGCTCGAACAGCACCAGCAGCAACGGGTATTCAACGTTACCCGCAGCCCGTTCAAGGATGGCAAGGAGCACAGCCAGCCGGGCCATGTCTGGGTGCTGCGCGACGCCACCGAGCAGCAACTGGCCCTGCATATTCTCGAAGACACCCGGCGCCGCTATCAGGATATTTTCGAAGGCAGCGGCGTGGCCCACTGCGTGCTCGACCTGGCCGACCTGCGCACCTACCTGCATATCCACGAGATCGAAACCCTCGGCCAGTTCGACCATTGGCTGCGAACCTACCCGCACCTGCATGACGAACTGATCCAGCACCTGCATATCACCGAGATCAACCAGGTGGCCCAGCAACTGCTCGGGGTGGAGTCGACCCAGGAGCTGTGGAACCACCTGGTGGACGTCGGCCCCATCGTGCCGGAGAACGTGCGCTACCAACTGATTGGCGCAGTGCTGAGCAAGCAGCGGCAGATCGAAATGGAAAGCCAGATCGTCACCCCGCAAGGCAACGAGCGCCATCTATGGCTGGTGTTGCGCCTGCCGGAGCAGAACGACGACTTCCATGCCGTTACCGTGAGCATGAGCGATATCACCGCGCGCAAACGTATCGAGCTGTCGCTGATCGAGCGCGAGCGCTTCTGGTCGGATGTGGTGCGCGCCGTGCCGGACACCCTGTATGTGCACGATATGACCGACCGCCGGGTGCTGTTCAGCAACAACCGCCTTGGCCAGCAACTGGGCTACAGCGGCAAAGAGCTGCGCGAGATGGCCGGGCACTTCTGGGAAGTGGTGCTGCACCCCGACGACGCCGAGCAGTACGCCCGCATGCGCACCCTGCAACAGGTGGTCAGCGACGGTCAGTTGCTGCAATGCCACCTGCGCTGGCGCCACCGCGACGGCACCTGGCACTGGTTCGATATCCGCGAGCAGGCG
The DNA here is from genome assembly GCA_039207785.1 of Pseudomonas sp. Lineage (GTDB taxonomy): Bacteria > Pseudomonadota > Gammaproteobacteria > Pseudomonadales > Pseudomonadaceae > Aquipseudomonas. The sequence continues at coordinate 3,889 of JBCECW010000323.1, forward strand.
CTTAGCCGCACCCCGGAAGGCCGTGTGCACCGCCTGATTGGCGTGGCCAAGGACGTCACCGAGCAGATCGAAGCCAGCGAGCTGATGCGCAGGAACGAGCGCCGCTACCGCCTGTTGGCGGAAAATATCAGCGACGTGATCTTTACCACCGACAGCAACCTGCAGCTGGACTACGTCAGCCCCTCGGCCCTGGCGATGTTTGGCTATACGCCGGAGTGGATCATCGCCAACGGTTTCCACCCGCTGGCCGCCAACCCGCGGCAGCTGTCGGATGTGGACCAGTTGCTGCTGCGCGTACGGGCCGCCCTCAACGACCCGCAAAAACTGCGCGAGCTGCGCCAGCAATTGGCTACCCGCCTGTTTATGGTCGATTGCGTACGCGCCGATGGCCACAAGTTGCCCACCGAGATGCGCATGACCCTGATGTGGGACCAGGACGGCCGCTTCGAAGGCGTGCTGGGTGTGGGCCGCAATATCAGCCAGCAGCGCCGCGCGGAAAAAGACCTGCGCATGGCCGCCACGGTATTCGAGCACTCCACCGCCGCGATCCTGGTGACCGACCCGGCGGGCTATATCGTGCAGGTGAACGAAGCCTTCAGCCGCGTCAGTGGCTACACCAGCGCCCAGGTGCTCGACCAGCAGCCCGGCATGCTGATGGCCGACCGCCAACAGACCAGCCACCAGGCCTATATCCTCAGCCAGCTGGCGCAGAACGGCAGCTGGGAAGGCGAGGTTTGGCTCAAGCGGCGCAACCAGGAGAACTTCCCGGCCTGGGTCGGCATTACCGCCGTGCATGACGATGAAGGCGACCTGGTCAGCTATGTCAGCTTCTTTAGCGATATCAGCGAGCGCAAAGCCAGCGAGCAGCGTATCCACCGCCTGGCCTACTACGACGCCCTGACCAACCTGCCCAACCGCACCCTGTTCCAGGACCGCCTGCACACCGCCTTGCAGCATGCCGAGCGGCATCTGGAATGGGTGGTGCTGATGTTCCTCGACCTTGACCGCTTCAAGCCGATCAACGACTCCCTGGGCCACGCCGCGGGCGACCGTATGCTCAAGGAAGTGGCGCAGCGCCTGGCGGCCTGCGTGGAAGTGGAAGACACCGTGGCGCGCATGGGCGGCGACGAATTCACCCTGCTGCTGCAAGCGCGCGACAACCGTGACGGCGCCCTGACCCGCGCCATTCATGTGGCCGAGCAGATTCTGCTGAGCCTGTCGCAGCCGTTTATCCTCGAAGGCCGCGAGTTCTTCGTTACCGCCAGTATCGGCATCGCCTTAAGCCCGCAGGACGGCGAAGAACTCAGCCAACTGATGAAAAACGCCGACACGGCCATGTACCACGCCATGGAACGCGGCAAAAACAACTTCCAGTT
>JBCECW010000324.1:0-5255 GCA_039207785.1 Pseudomonas sp.
AGCGCACAGCCGTACATGGACAAGGCAAAAGAGCCCAGCTATACCGCACGGGGCGCCTCTCTCGCTTCCCCCAACCTATAAGGATAATTCGCCATGAGTAGCCAGAATGCCGGCCGCGTAACTCGAGAAAAACGTGGGCAGATCATGCTGATCGGCCTGGACCGCCCCGCCAAACGCAACGCCTTCGATCTGCCGCTACTCAATGACCTGACCCTGGCCTACGGCGAATTCGAACGCGACAGCGAGGCGCGAGTGGCGCTGGTATTTGCCCATGGCGAGCACTTTACCGCCGGCCTGGACCTGGCCAATGTGGCTGCCACCTTTGTCAGCGGCTGGCAGATTCCCGCTGGCGGCTGCGATCCCTGGGGCGTATTCGGCGGGCCACGGGTGAGCAAACCGGTGATCGTGGCGGTACAGGGTTACTGCTACACCATTGGTATCGAGCTGATGCTGGCCTCGGATATCAACCTGTGCGCCAGCAATACGCGCTTTGCCCAGATGGAAGTGCAACGCGGCATTTTCCCCTTTGGCGGCGCTACGTTGCGTATGCACCAGGCCGCTGGCTGGGGCAATGCCATGCGCTGGCTGCTCACCGGCGATGAGTTCGATGCCCACGAAGCCTGCCGCCTGGGCTTGGTGCAGGAGGTATTGGCCAGCGAGGAATTGATGCCACGTGCCTTGCAACTGGCCGAGCGGGTGGCCGCGCAGGCGCCGCTGGGGGTGCAAGCGACATTGGCCTCGGCGCGCCAGGCCATCAATGAAGGCGAAGCGGCAGCGGCCGCCGCCCTGCCCGCCACCATGCGCCGGCTGATGGCCAGCGACGATGCCCAAGAAGGCGTGCGCGCCATGCAGGAGCGCCGCCCGGGCGAGTTCAAAGGCCGCTGAATCAGGTGGCTGGGCGCAGCAGTTCGATCAGGGGCTCCAGCGAGTAACCGAGCTGGGCTTGCAGCGCCTCGGCGCGCTGCGAGAGGCCGCTCATATCCAGCTGTTGGTCGAGATCGGCCGGCACCAGCAGAATCACATTGCCCTCCTTCACCGGCAGCTCCCAGTAGTGCCGGTGATACAGGCCGCGCAGCAAGGCCGCGCCCAGGGGCTTGCCGTCATCACTGGCCCACTGGTTGATCACCAGCCAGCCGCCAGGATTTAAACGCTGCTGGCAGCCTTCCAGAAAACGCCAGGCCAAATGGCCAACGGCCGGGCCGGTGTCGGTATACAGGTCGACAAAAATCAGGTCGGCGTTCTCGGCGCTTTCCAGCAGTTCCAGCGCATCGCCAATGCGCACATACAGGCGCGGATCATCGTCCAGGCCCATATAGTCCATGGCCAGGCGCGGCACATCGGGGCGCAGCTCGATGGCCTCGACGTCTTCCAGTGGCAGAAAACGCAGGCACGCCTGGGTCAGGGTGCCGGCGCCAAGGCCAAGAAACAGCGCGCTTTCCGGCTGGGCATGGCACAACGCGCCAATAAACATGGCGCGGGTGTAGTCGTACTCCAGCCACGTGGGCTCGGGCAGATACACGCAGCTCTGCTCGATGGCGTCGCCAAACTCAAGAAAGCGGTAATCGCCCACCTGCATGACCTTGATCACCCCATGGGCATCACGCACCTCGGCCAGCAAGAGCTCTTCGGTCAGCTCGTCCCGTGGCGGCTGTTCAGGCATGGCGGTCTCCAGCGTTTATGACATCCCGGACCAGAGGCCAGCGGGGAAAGGCGCCGATTGTCATTGAAGCACCCGGCCCCGGTCACGCGATAATTCGCCCCACCTTTAGCCCCTCACTAAAATAAAAATGCTCAGGTCGTTTGAAAACGTAGCGAGCGAAGGGTAGGCAAGGCAAAAACAGGCGAACAAGCGGAGTTGGCTGTAGCCAATGAGCATTGTGAGTCTGTTTTTAACGCCGCCTAACCGAGCGCAGTAGTTTTCAACCGACCTGTCACGGGAGCCCGCTTATGTACGCGATTATCGGCGCTGGCCCCATGGGCTTGTGTACTGCCCGCCAACTGCAAAAGCACGGCATCAGCTTTGTCGGCTTCGAGCTGCACGACGACGTCGGCGGCCTGTGGGATATCGATAACCCGCACAGCACCATGTACGACTCGGCGCACCTGATCTCCTCCAAGGGCACCACCCAGTTCAGCGAATTCCCCATGCGCGACGACGTGGCACCCTACCCGCACCATAGCGAAATGCGCCGCTACTTCCGCGACTACGCCGAGCACTTCGGCCTCTACGAGCATTACCAGTTCGGCACCCGCGTGTTGCGCATGGAACGCCAGGAGCGCGGTTGGAAGCTGTACACGGAAAAAGCCGGGGTCACCCGCGAATGGCAATTCGAAGGCGTGTTGATCGCCAACGGCACCCTGCACAAACCCAACCTGGCTGCGCTGCCGGGGCAATTCACTGGCGAGCTGATGCACTCCAGCGAGTACCGCTCGGCCGAGGTTTTCAGTGGCAAGCGGGTGCTGGTGATCGGCTGCGGCAACTCGGCGTGCGATATCACCGTGGATGCCGTGCACCGTGCCGCTTCGGTGGACTTGTCGGTACGCCGTGGCTACTACTTCCTGCCCAAGTTTCTGCTCGGCAAACCCATCGACACCTTTGGCGGTGCCATCAAGCTGCCGCGCGCCCTGAAGCAGCGTATCGACGGCCTGCTGATTCGCACCTTGATCGGCAAGCCGTCGAACTACGGCCTGCCCGACCCCGACTACAAACTCTATGAATCGCACCCGGTGGTGAACTCCCTGGTGCTGCATCACCTCGGCCATGGCGATATCAAGGCGCGCCGCGATGTGACCAATGTCGACGGCAAATGGGTGACCTTCAGCGACGGCGAGCAGGCCGAGTACGACCTGATCCTGCAAGGCACCGGTTACAAGCTGGACTACCCCTTTATCGAACGCCGCCACCTCAACTGGCCCGAGGGCGCTGGCGCGCCGAAGCTGTACCTCAATGTGTTCCATCCCGAGTACGACGACCTCTTTATGATGGGCATGGTCGAAGCCTCGGGCCTGGGCTGGCAAGGCCGCGCCGAGCAGGCCGAACTGGTGGCGCTGTTTATCCGCCAGGTGCAGGCCAACAGCGCGGCGGCGCAGGCCTTCAAGGCCACCAAGCGCGAGCGCGCCAGCATTCGCCTGGACGGCGGTTACCAGTACCTGGAACTGGAACGCATGGCCTACTACGTGCACAAAGACACCTATCGCCAGAGCATCGCCGCCCACAGCGCCGAGCTGCGTATGCCGCAGCCGACCAGCGAACCGCTGAGTAGCGCCGCGAATGCCACTTGAGGTTCACCTGGCCCTAGGCGTCTTTATCCTGCTGGCGTACACCCTCGAAGCCATTACCGGATTTGGCAGCGTGGTGATCGCGCTGTCACTCGGCGCCCTGCTGCTGCCAATCGAGCAACTGCTGCCGATTCTGGTGCCGCTGAATATCGCCATGACCGGTTTCCTCAGTTGGCGTTACCGACGTCTGATCGACCGCCGCTTGCTGCTGGGCACCATCCTGCCCGGCATGCTGGTGGGCACCCTGCTCGGCTACTGCCTGCTGCCCTGGCTGGATGGCCAGGCGCTCAAACGTGGCTTTGGCATATTGGTGCTGTGGTTTGCCGCGCGGGAATTGCTGCGCCGGCGGAGCGACACGCTGCGCCATGTGCCGAACTGGATCATGCGCGCCATCACCACGGCAGCCGGTGTGTGCCATGGCTTGTTTGCCTCCGGTGGGCCGCTGCTGGTGTTTGCCCTGGCCGGTACGGCACTGGATAAAAGCCGCCTGCGCGCCACGCTGGTGGCGGTGTGGTTCACCTTGAACGGTTTGCTGACCCTGGCGTTTTTGTTGGATGGCCGCCTGTTGCCGACGCTGCCACAGGTGCTGAGTTTTGCACCGTTGTTGGTCGTGGGGGTGTTGCTGGGCGAGCGCCTGCATCGCCGGGTGGACGAGCGCCACTTTCGCCGTGGCATCTATAGCCTGCTGCTGGTGACCGGGGTTTTGCTGATCGCGCCGTGGACGCTGCTTTAAAGATGCAGTGCCTCTATTACACCGATCAGCCGGCGGCGCGCTTGTGAGCGCGGGCTGATCGGTTACCATGCCAGTCCGCCTAACCTGCTTGAGCCGAGAATCTCGATGTCGCAACCATGGAGCCCCAGCAGCTGGAGAGCTAAACCCATCCAGCAGCAACCGCAGTACCCAGACGCCGCCCACCTGAGCCAGGTTGAACAAACCTTGGCCGGTTATCCGCCGTTGGTGTTTGCCGGCGAAGCGCGCGAACTGCGCCGCCAGTTTGCCGAGGTCACCCAGGGCCGTGCGTTTTTGCTGCAAGGGGGCGACTGCGCCGAGAGCTTTGCCGAGTTCAGCGCCGCGAAGATTCGCGACACCTTCAAGGTGTTGCTGCAAATGGCCATCGTGATGACCTTCGCCGCCGGCAGCCCGGTGGTCAAAGTCGGGCGCATGGCCGGTCAGTTCGCCAAGCCGCGCTCGGCCAATGACGAAACCATCGACGGCATCACCCTGCCCGCCTACCGCGGCGATATCGTCAACGGCATTGGCTTCGATGCCGACAGCCGCGTGCCAGACCCGGAGCGCCTGCTGCAGGCCTACCACCAGTCCACCGCCAGCCTTAACCTGCTGCGCGCCTTTGCCCAGGGCGGCTTTGCCGACCTGCACGAGGTGCACAAGTGGAACCTGGAATTTATCGAAAACTCGGCGCTGGGCGAAAAGTACAACCAGCTCGCCGACCGCATCGATGAAACCCTGCGTTTTATGCGCGCCTGCGGCATGGACAGCTCGGCGCAAGTGCGCGAAACCAGCTTCTTTACCGCCCACGAAGCGCTGCTGCTGAACTACGAGCAAGCCTTTGTGCGCCGCGACAGCCTGACTGGCGGCGACTACGCCTGCTCGGCGCATATGCTGTGGATTGGCGACCGCACCCGCCAGGTCGACGGCGCCCATGTGGAATTTCTGCGCGGCGTGGGCAACCCCATCGGGGTGAAATGCGGCCCGAGCATGAGCAGCGAAGACCTGATCCGCCTGATCGATATCCTTAACCCGGATAACGACCCCGGCCGCCTCAACCTGATCGTGCGCATGGGCGCCGACAAGGTCGAAGCCGGTCTGCCGCGTTTGCTGCGCACGGTAAAAGAAGAAGGCCGCCACGTGCTGTGGAGCTCCGACCCCATGCACGGCAACACCATCAAGGCGTCCAGCGGCTACAAGACCCGCGACTTCGCGCAGATCCTGGCCGAGGTCAAACAGTTCTTCCAGG
>JBCECW010000325.1:0-5251 GCA_039207785.1 Pseudomonas sp.
GGCTGGGCCGGGGCCACCGGTTCGGCCGGTTTTTCTTCGTCGTTCATGGCTTTGCGAAAGCCCTTGATGGCTTCGCCGACGTCGCTGCCCAGGCCCTTGAGCTTCTTGGTGCCGAATACCAGCACCACGACGATCAGAATGACGACCCAGTGTTTCCAGTCAAAAATGCCCATGGAGCTGTTCCTCTCGATAAATGCGTTAAGACGGGGTGCGGGCGGCTTTTTCCGCGTGCCCGGACAGGCCGAAACGGCGATCCAGTTCGTCCAGTACCGCCTGCGGGTGCTGCCCCAGGGCGGCGAGCATGACCAGGCTGTGGAACCACAGGTCGGCGGTTTCGTAGATCAGGTCGCTGCAATCACCGCTGATGGCAGCGTCCTTGGCGGCGAGGATGGTTTCCACCGATTCCTCGCCAACCTTTTCCAGAATCTTGTTCAGGCCCTTGTGGTACAGGCTGGCCACATAGGAGCTGTCGGGGGCGGCGCCTTTGCGCTCTTCGAGCACCTGGGCGACGCGGCTCAAGGTGTCACTCATGGCTATGTCCCGCATAAATGGCGTGAGGGTCTTTAAGGACCGGGTCGACTGCTTTCCAGCCGCCGTTTTCATATACGCGGTAGAAGCAGCTTTCGCGACCGGTGTGGCAGGCGATGCCGCCCAGTTGCTCCACCAGCAGGATGATCACGTCTTCGTCGCAGTCCAGGCGCATCTCATGCAGCTTCTGCACATGGCCGGATTCTTCGCCTTTGCGCCACAGCTTGCCGCGTGAGCGCGACCAGTAGATGGCCCGCTGCTCGCTGGCGGTGAGGCTCAGGGCCTCGCGGTTCATCCAGGCCATCATCAGCACGCGCCCGGTTTTATAGTCCTGGGCAATCGCCGGCACCAGGCCGTCGCTGTTCCAGTTGATCTCGTCTAGCCAATCGTTCATTGCAATTCCGTCGTTCGGGCCCGGGCAGTGATTGCCGTAGCCCCGGTCAAATCATTCGGCGAGTGTGCCAGTTGAGGCCGTCACTGGCTATCGGCGCAGAATCAGGTACAGACCGCTGGCGCTCATCAAACCGGCCGGCCATAGGGCCGCTACTGTATGCGCGGTGGCCGCCAGCGCCAGGGTTACACCGCCGCCAAGCAGCAGCGCGCCGAGCAGGCGCAGGGCCCAGTGGTCGTGCGTGGGTTGCTGATTGAGCGGCGGGTTGTGCAGGTGCGGTTGGGCCATGCGCTCCAGCAGCTCGCGGGTCATATGGGCCAGGTGCGGCACCTGCTCGACCTGTGTCTGCAGGTTTTGCAGCAGGTTTTTCGGGCTGACGCGCTCGCGCATCCAGCGTTCCAGGAACGGCTGGGCGGTGTTCCACAGGTCCAGGTCCGGGTACAACTGACGGCCCAGGCCCTCGATGTTGAGCAAGGTTTTTTGCAGCAGCACCAGTTGCGGCTGGATTTCCATATTGAAGCGCCGCGCGGTCTGGAACAGACGCATCAGCAGCAAGCCAAAGGAAATATCTTTCAGCGGGCGCTCGAAGATCGGCTCGCATACGGTACGAATCGCCGCCTCGAAATCATTCACCTTGGTTTCTGCCGGTACCCAGCCCGAGTCGATATGCAGCTGGGCGACCTTGCGGTAGTCACGCTTGAAGAACGCCACCAGGTTGCGCGCCAGGTAGTCCTGATCCTCAGGGGTCAGGCTGCCGATAATGCCGCAGTCGATGGCGATATATTGCGGGCTCCACGGCGTGCGCGTGCTGACAAAGATATTGCCCGGGTGCATGTCGGCGTGGAAAAAGCTGTCGCGAAACACCTGGGTAAAGAAGATTTCCACACCGCGTTCGGCCAGCACCTTCAGGTCGGTGCGCTGGTCGGCCAGGGTCACCATATCGGTGACCTGCACGCCGTAGATCCGCTCCATCACCAGCACTTGCGGGCGGCACCAGTCCCAGTACACCTGCGGTACATACAGCAGCGGCGAACCTTCGAAGTTACGGCGCAGCTGGCTGGCGTTGGCGGCCTCGCGCAGCAGGTCGAGTTCGTCGTAGATGGTTTTCTCGTAGTCGCTGACCACTTCCACCGGGTGCAGGCGACGTGCCTCGGTGGAGACCCGTTCGGCCAGCTTGGCCAGCAGGAACAACCAGGCCATATCGGCGCGAATCACCGGCTTGAGGCCCGGGCGAATCACCTTCACCACCACTTCTTCGCCGCTGCGCAGTTGGGCCGCGTGCACCTGCGCCACCGAGGCCGAGGCCAGCGGTTGGCTATCGAAACGGGCAAATACATCACTGACCTTGGCACCCAGTTGCGCCTCGATCAGGGCCAGGGAATGGGCCGAGTCAAAGGGCGGCACCTGGTCTTGCAGAAAGGCCAGCTCATCGGCCATATCCACCGGCAGCAGATCGCGGCGGGTGGAAAGCAGTTGGCCGAACTTGATAAAGATCGGCCCCAAATCTTGCAGTGCCAGGCGCACGCGCTCGCCACGGCTAAGCGCCAGCTTGCGGCGCGGCAGCCAGCGCCACGGCAGCACATAGCCAACGGCACGCAGCCACCAGGGCAGCGGCAGGTCGAAAATCAGATCATCGAGGCGGTAGCGAATAACCACGCGCTGGATGCGCAACAAACGGCGGACGGCAAGCAGGCTCATGCGGGTTCGCTAGGTTTTGGGGTGAGTAGGCGTTCAACGCGGGCTTCAAGACGGTCGAGGGCCATCTTGAGTTCGTCCAGTTCGGCGAAGCGGGCTTGTGCTTCGTTTTCGCCCACCAGGGTGCGGGATTCTTCGGCCAGGTAGTCGGCGAGGTTGTGGCGCAGGCTGTCGAGGTTCTGGGTGGTCCAGCGCGCGCGGCTTTTCAGGTGGCCGCTAAGCAGTTGGCTGCCAACCGGACCGAGCCAGCGGGCCAACTCGTATTCCCAGTCCAGCTCCAGGTCTTGCAGCACGGCGGCCAGGTCCAGCAGCACGGCGCTGTCGCCATCGAGCTCGACCTCTGGGCTATGCAGTACGGCGGTCTTGTCCTTGCTGGCGGCCAGGCGCAGCAGGCTGCTGGCCGGCGCGCGCAGGCGACAGGCGATATCGCCGTCCCAACGGGCCGCCAGACGCAGGCCGGCACCGTCGGCGAGGATAAACAGCTGCAACGCCGGGGCACTGCAATCGACCTCGATCACCTTGCCGGCCAGGTGTTCCAGACGCGGCAGGGCGGTCGCGTCCAGGCGCAACACGCGGTTGAGCGCGGTTTCGGCCGTGGCCAGCAACGCCTGGGTCAGCATCAGGGTTTGATGCCGCGGTGCAGGGCGACGATGCCGCCGGTCATGTTGTGGTAGGTCGCGCGTTCGAAACCGGCGTCGACCATCATGGCCTTGAGGGTTTCCTGATCCGGGTGCATGCGGATCGACTCGGCCAGGTAGCGGTAGCTCTCCGAGTCATTGGTGATCAGCTTGCCCATCAGCGGCAGCAGGCTGAACGAGTAGGCGTCATAGGCCTTGGACAGCAGGTTGCTGGTGGGCTTGGAGAATTCCAGGATCAGCAGGCGGCCACCGGGTTTGAGTACCCGCAGCATGGAACGGATGGCGGCATCTTTGTGGGTGACGTTGCGCAAGCCGAAGGCGATGGTCACGCAGTCGAAATGGTTGTCCGGGAAGGGCAGCTTCTCGGCATCGGCCTGCACGAACTGCACATTGCTGGCTACGCCGCTGTCGAGCAGCTTGTCGCGGCCGACCTTGAGCATCGAGGCGTTGATATCGGCCAGCACCACTTCACCGGTGGGGCCTACCAGGCGCGAGAACTGGCGAGTGAGGTCGCCCGTGCCGCCAGCAATATCCAGCACGCGGTTGCCGGTGCGCACACCGGACAGCTCGATGGTGAAGCGTTTCCACAAGCGGTGAACGCCCCCGGACATCAGGTCGTTCATCAGGTCGTATTTGGCGGCTACGGAATGGAAAACCTCGGCGACTTTGTCGGCCTTCTGGCTTTCGGGCACGCTCTGGTAGCCGAAGTGGGTAGTCGGTTCGGCATCACTGCCTTTGCGCGGATCGTTCATATGCGGTCACCGGAAGAAAGTGCCGGCCATTCTAATCGCCGTCACCCGCTTTGTCTTGGCAAGGCGTGCGGCGGTTGTCGCCGCGGCGCTGCCCATGCTGTTGCGCCCGCGCTATAGTCGCGCGACTTATGGTCGCAGGAGTCGCCAGGTTATGGCCCGTATTACCGTCGAACGTTCCCACACCCTTGGTCTGGCCGGTGCTCGCGCCAAGGCCGAAGTCCTGGCCGAGCGCCTGGCCAGCGAGTACGACGTGCGTTATCAGTGGAAGGGCGATGTGCTGGAGTTCAAGCGCAGTGGCGCCGACGGCAGCATTGCCGTGGCCGATAACAGCGTGAAAGTGGAACTCAAACTCGGCCTGTTGTTGTCGGCCATGAGCGGCACGATCAAACGCGAAATCGAAAAAGGCCTGGATGAATCTCTGAGCTAAATCGCATCGCCGCTTTCGGGGTGCGCGCCGAAATCGCTTGGTGCGCGAAGCGCACCCTACGAGAGAGGTGTTAGGGCGGGCCTAGTATGTGAATTCTAATTTTCCCGGCTAGTTTGGCTGCAAGCCTGCAATGAGCAGGCGTTTCTTCCTTTCCTTTTCGTGAGGTGCACCATGGCCAAAGTTGCAGCTAAAAAAGCCGTCGCTAAAAAAGTTGAAAGCAGCGCTAGCGTACTGACCGATGTTAAACACTATGGCCGGCAAATCTGGCTGGCGGGTCTGGGCGCTTATGCCAAGGCAGGCATTGAAAGTGTGGGCTATATCAAGGGCCTGGTCAGCGCCGGCGAAGGTATCGAACGACAAGGAAAAAAACTGGTCACAACGCAAGTCGAAGCAGCGAATAGCCAGCTCGACTCGGTTAAACAAACCGTTAGCAGCAATGTCTCCAGCGTTAAAAGCAAAGTTGAAGAGCAGCTCGATAAAGTCGAAAAACTTTTTGATCGTCGAGTGGCCAGCGCGCTAAATCGTTTTGGTATTCCATCGCGCCAGGATGTTGATGCGCTCTCTGCTAAGCTGGACGTGCTGAATGCGTTGGTTGCACGTGTCGCTAAGACTCAATAAGGAGAGCGGGATGGTTGCTAAAAAGAAAGTCGAAAAACAAGGTAGTTCGTGGATTGGCGAAGTTGAAAAATACTCGCGCCAAATCTGGCTGGCTGGGTTGGGCGCCTATTCGAAAATCAGCAAGGACGGCACCAAGCTGTTCGATACCCTGGTAACCGATGGCGAGAAGGCTGAAAAGCTGGCCAAGACTGAAGTCGAGAAA
>JBCECW010000326.1:0-1850 GCA_039207785.1 Pseudomonas sp.
GTTCGAGCAAGACCCGCTGATTGCCCAGCTGCTGGCTGAGCTTAGCGCCGCCGATGCATTTACCGAGCGCACGCCGCGCACCCTGTGCAGCGCCGCCACGGCACGCAATGAAGTGCGCCGCCATATCCTCGGTATCCAGCGCTTCAAAGACGTCAAGATCCCGCTGCAAAACGGCCTGTTCGTCTACGCCGATATCTTCCGTCCCGCCAAGGACGGGAAGTTCCCGGTGATCATGAACTGCGGCCCTTACGGTCGCGCGTTCTACCACCACTCCATCGCCAACGACGCCGACTTTGCTGCCCACGAGGAACTGGAAGAGCGCTATTTCCACGGCAACCAAGAAGGCCAGGTGTTTGAAAACCACGAAACCGCCAATAGCGTGGACTGGGTGCCGCACGACTACATCCTGATCCGTGTCGATGGCCCCGGCTCAGGCAAGAACCCCGGCACCCTGGCGCCCTTCGGTATCGAAACCGCCGAAGCCTTTCGCGATGCCATCGATTGGGCCGGCACGCAGGCCTGGTGCAACGGCAATGTCGGCCTGTGGGGCATGTCGTACTACGCCATGAGCCAGCACGCCGCCGCCAGCCTGCAACCCAAGCACCTGAAGGCGATGATTGCCATCGGCACCGACGTCGACCTGTACGACGAGGTGGCCTACACCGGCGGCATTCTCAACGAAGAATTCTTCACCCACTGGTACAAGGCCGGGGTGCTCGCCGCCGTGTGTGGCGAACCCAATGCGGTGGACTTTATCAACCTGCTGAAAAACGCCAGCTTCCGTGACTCGGATACCCGCATCGCCTTTGGCCCGCGCTCGACCATTTTGATGAGCCCGGATATGAGCCAGGTCAAGGTGCCGCTCTGGGCCGTAGCCTGCACCACCCATATGGCGCACTTCCACCAGTTGGGCAGCAGCGAGGCGTACCTGGCCACGCCCACCGCCAACAAGAAAATCGACTTCTGGGAAGACTGGTTTACCAAGCCCTACTCGCGCGCGGCCATCGCCGACCACCGTGCGTTTTTCGACCATTGGTTGAAGGGTATCGACAACGGCATCATGGCCAAGCCGCCGGTGCGCCTGGAGATCCGCAGTGGCAACGGCGCCTCGTATCTGCAGGAAGAACACGAGTGGCCGATTGCCCGCACCACCTACCCCACCTGGTATTTCGACGCCACGCCAGCCGGCTGGCCGGGCGATGCCTACCGCAAGGATTTTCTGCGCCTGGCACAAACCCCGCCGACGGTCGCCGGCCAGGCCGAGTACTCAGCCGAAATTCCGCTGGAACTGCGCACCGGCATGCCGCCGTGCTTCTTGCCGGTTAAACCGCCGGCGGTGCTGGAGATCTGGAAAACCGGTATCTCGTTTATCAGCGAGCCGCTAAGCGAAGACATGGTGTTTGCCGGCTACGGCAAGGCCAAGCTATGGGTGTCGTCGACCAGCAGCGATATGGATATTTTCCTCAGCCTGCGGGTACTTGATGAACAGGGTCAGGAAGTCGATTTCGCCGGCCCGACCACCATGGGTATGAACGTGCCCAACTACCCGCTGGCCAAGGGCTGGCTAAAGGTCTCGCACCGCGCCATCGACACCGCCCGCTCCACCGCCTACACGGTCAAGCACACCCACCGCAAAGCCGACTACGCGCCACTGGCCGAAGGCGACGTAGTGCCGGTTGAAATCGAGATCATCCCCAACACCGCCTTGCTGCGTAAGGGCTATCGCCTGCGCGTGGATATCCAGCCTTTCGATGGCGTCGACCACGGCCCACGCCACGGCTACGACGCCAGCTACCACGACGGCGCCCGCAACACGATCTACACCGGCCCCGAACACCAGGGCTTTATCC
>JBCECW010000326.1:1860-5098 GCA_039207785.1 Pseudomonas sp.
CCAAAAACGCTTAAGCCAAAACAAGTACAACAGGAGAACAGCATGACCCTCGAAGAACTCGCCGCACGCACGGAAATCCACGATGTGCTGTTGCGCTACTGCCGCGGCCTGGACCGCATCGATATGTCGCTGGTACGCGGCGCCTTCCACAAGGACGCCTATATCCACTTCCCCGAGAGCCTGCATGTGGGCGGCGCCGAAGGCTTCTTCCAGTTTTTGACTGACGAGATGCCGCGTTTTAACCGCACCCAGCATTTCCTGGGCAATAGCCTGATCGAGTTCGATGGCCCGGATATCGCCTTTGTCGAAACCTATCTGCAGGCCGACCATGCGGCCTCTGATCGCCACCACTGGAAAGGCGAAACGGTGAAATTGTGGGCGCGCTACTTCGACCGCTTCGAGCTGCGCGATGGCGTGTGGCTGATTGCCGAGCGGCGGTTGATGGTGGACCTGATGTACCGCTACCCGAACAAGGAAAACTGGTTTGACGACCACCCGGATGCCTCGGGTAGCCCGCGCGATGGCACCGACCGCGCGCTGCGCAAAGTGGCCGGTTACCACGGCACGCCGATTGGCCAGAAGTCGCTGAAAGACTTCTGATCTCGCCAACGGTGCGCATAGCGCACCCTACGGTATCGCGGGGGGTTTACCCCGCAACCGTAGGGTGCGCTCCGCGCACCAAGCTCACCCCGCCTGAAACGTACTCAGCAGTTGAATATGCTCCTCGGTCACCTCGGCAATCGCCCGAATCGCTTCCAGCATCAACGCTGACGGCGTGGCCTTCGGCGGCTGGATCAGCAACAGCTCCAGGGTCAGCCCAGCCCCAGCAAAGGGGTTAAGCCGAAAATCACGCTCGGCCGGGTCTGCGCCGATATCGTGAACAAACAGCAGCCCCGGCAGTATCGCCATCCACTCGCTTTGCCGAATCAGGTCCAGCGTCGCCAGCACCGCGTCGAGCTGGTAGTGCGGCCCCGGCCCCGCCGGCGCATCCTGCGGCGAGCCGATCCACTGCGCATGTTCGCGGCGATCCGGTGCCAACAGTTTCAGCCCCGCCAAGCGCTCCAAGCCGATAACCTCGCCATGGGCAAAGCCGCAGGCATGGGTAATGGACGACACCAGAAATGCTGGCGTGGCGGCAAACACCGTGGTGTGCAGGTCCGCCGGCGGCTGCGAGATCGACGGGATAATGGCGAAGTCCAGCTCATTGGCCCGCACCCGGTCGATCAGCATATTGCTCGGCGCATCCACCACCGCAATCGAGGCATTGGGGTTCTGCTCCATCAGGCGCAGATAGGCCGGCGCCAGCTGGTACGTCGCCAGGGTCGGCGTCACGCCAAAACGCACCTCGCCGGACAGGCCATGTTCGAAGCGAGCCAGGGCCTGCAAAGCGGTGGTATTGGCCGCCAGCACCTGCAGGCAATGCTGGTAGAACGCGGTGCCGGCGGCAGTGGGCTCCACGCCTTTCTGCCGGTCGAACAGCTGCACGCCCAACGACTCTTCGAGCTGTTTGACGTGCTGGGAAATACCCGATTGGGTGGCGAATTCACGTGTGGCGGCGGCGGTAAACGAGCGGGTTTCATACACCGCTACAAACAGCTGCATTTCCCGTAGCCCGGGCAGCGAATCAGTCATGACGCAAGGTACTCAAGGCTGGCAGGCCGAAACTGCGCACCGGCTCGCCATGGGCGATACGGATCGGGATCGCATTGACCTCTTCGGTAGCCTGGCGCAACAGCTCGATAAAGTTTTGCGCCAGCAGCGTCAGGGGTTTGCGCGCCGGCTCCACCAGCAGCATTTCGTCCCAGAGAATCGGGTCGGCCAGCGGATTGAGAGTAAAGCGCCGGCGGCGCAGATCGTCGGCAATAAACAGCCCGGAAATAATCGCGGTCCAGTGGCTGGAGCGCACCAGGTCCATGGCGCCGAGCATCGACTCGAACCAGTTCAGGCGCTCCAGCACTTTAACCTTGTGGTCGATCAGATACTGCTCCAGCAATGGCCGCCGGCCCACCGGCAATACCAGGCGCAGGTCGTCGATCTTGTTCAGGCGAATCGGCTCGCAATGGGGCAAACCGGAGCTGGGCGAAGACACCAGGAACGCCGGCGTACGGGTAAAGACTGAAATACCCAGGCCACTGGCGCCGCCTGCTTCGTAGGACATGCGCTGGGTAATGGCGAAATCCAGCATGCCGCGGCGCACGGCGGTGGCAAGCACGGCACCGGTGCCTTCGGTCAGTTGCACCGACACCTGCGGATAGGCCATTTCAAACAGGCGTAGCGCGCGGCTGAATACCGAGCGGGTCATGGTCGGGATCATGCCGATTCGCAAGGTGCCGGTTGCCGGTTCGGCGCGATGGCCCACCGCATTGCTGGCACTTTCATGCAAGCGCAGCAGCTGCACGCATTGCTGGTAATAGGCGTGCCCGGCGGGCGTTGGAACAATGGCATGGTCGCGGGAAAACAGGCGTACGCCCAACTGGGTTTCCAGTTGCCGCACATGGGCAGAAACGCCGGACTGGCCCAACCCTTCGCGGCTGGCCGCAACGGTAAACGAACCTTCCTCATACACGGCAACGAACATGCGGATGTGCATCAACTTCGGGAGCATCATGCGCTGGACCGTCTCTTATTATTTCGTGCGATATAGCGTTAACGAGCTACAGACCCTTCGTACTGTAGCCAGATCGACAGGGCCTTGCCAGAGCTGTGCGCTGCGCCCTGGCCTATCGCCGGCCTGGCCGCTTCAGGGCCGTGGGCTCCAGATAATCCCTGACATGCCGCCGTCCACGGCGATATCGGTGCCGGTGATATAGGAGGCGCGGTCGGAGGCGGCAAACAGCGCGGTTTCGACAATCTCCTGGGCATGGGCCGGGCGGCCAAGAGCCGCATGCCGCCATAGCGGCCGGGCAATCGGCAAGCCGTGTTCGTCCAGCGTTGGCGATGGCAGCGCCTCGGGGTTGGCAATCAAGCCGGGGCTGATGCTCACCGCGCGGATACCGTGGCGGGCGCCCTGGGCGGCGAGCATCCGGGTCAGCGCCTGCACCCCGGCATTGGCGGCGCCATGGGCCACCGCCGAAAACCCCGAGAGTTCCAGATGCCCGGCCACCGAGGCGACGCTGACAATCGCGCCCTTCTTCTGCTTGAGCATCTGCGGCCATACCGCACGGGCCGCCACATAGGCCACGGTCAGCTCGTTGCGCAGGGTGAATTCCCAGTGGTCAATCGACGCCTCATCGAACGG
>JBCECW010000326.1:5108-5243 GCA_039207785.1 Pseudomonas sp.
CGCCGCGCTCGCCACGGCCACGCCGGCAGCGTTGTTAAGCAGCACGTCGATACGGCCCCAGCGCGCCACGGCTTCGTCAACCCAGCGTTGCGCTTGCACGGGATCGGCCAGGTCCAGCGGTGCCAGCGAGAGCAT
>JBCECW010000327.1:0-5241 GCA_039207785.1 Pseudomonas sp.
GGGTATCCAGACGGCAATCCTGTCATTGCCAGAGCCCGGTGTATGGCTGGGTGACGCGCGCCCGGCAGCGCAGTTGGCGCGGCGCTGCAATGAGTTTGCCGCGCAACTGACGCAGGCTTATCCAGGGCGCTTGGGCAGTTTTGCCTCGGTGCCGTTGCCCGCGACCGAACTGGCCTGTGCCGAGGCGATCCATGCGCTGGATGTGCTCAAGGCAGACGGTATCGTGCTGCTGGCGAGCAATGCCGGGCAGTATCTGGGGCAGCCACAATTTGCCGAGCTGATGGCCGAGTTACAGGCGCGCCGGGCCACGGTCTTCGTGCATCCCAATGTGCATCCTTCCAGCCAGACACTGGGCCTGGACACGCCGGCCTTTATGCTCGAATTTGCCTGCGACCTGACCCGCGCCGCCGTCAACCTGATGCTGTCGGGCACCCTGGAGCGCTACCCGCATATTCGCTGGGTGCTGGCCCAGGGTGGCGGCTTCTTGCCCTATGCGGCCTGGCGTGTATCGCTGGCCAATGCCTTGCCGGGGTTTCAGGACCAGGCCCCGCAAGGGGTGATGAACTATCTGCAGCGGTTCTATTTCGATACCGCCTACAGCACCTCACCGGCGTCGGCGGCAGTGCTCAGGGCGTTGGTCAGCCCGCAGCGCCTGTTATTTGGCAGCGACAGCCCGTACCTCGCGGCAAGCGCCATTGACCTGCAGTTGCAGGCACTGGCGGGTGGCGGCACGGCGGAGCGGGCGGCGATTCTGCGCGGCAATGCCCTGAGCCTGTGCGGGCGTTTTGCCGCGCCGGGCGAGCGGGTGGCGGTAGCGCCGGTATATGAATCGGAAAGCACCGTTCACTGGCTAAAACGCAGCGCCGGCAAGCCACTGGCGGCTATCGCCCAGCGCTTCAAGGACTGAGCCACAGCCGCCGTACCGGTTATTGCCCGAACAAGCGCAGGCACTCCTGTACCAGGGTGCCTGCCTCGCCGGCCTGGCCTTCATGCATCACGATACGGTCGGGGCGCACGATAGCGAGCGAGCCAGTTGGCGCTGCGCCCAACAGCGTATGGCCGAGATCTTCGATAAAGCGCGTGGCTGTCTGGCCTTTCTGGCCATGTAAACCAATCTGCAGATAGCTACCCCCGCAGGCTTCCCAGCGGCGTTGCTCCTGCGGACTGAGCAGGGCGCACGGATCAACACCAAAGCCCACCAGCGTCAGGCTATCGCCAAGCATCTCGTCGCTCAGCGCCAGGTGGCCATGGGCGTCGCGTACCCAGCCTTGCCCCAGCAATCCGCCACGGCGCAGGCGACGGCCGCGCCGGGCCGGCAAAAACAACCCCTGTTTGAAGATGTTTTTCGGCTTGATATCCAACTCTTCGAACAACCTGCGCAAGGGCGGCACCAGCCGCAGGCTGCGCATCAAGCCGTGGCCGATAAAGGCCTTGATGGCATTGCTGGGCATCACCAGGCGGCCCATGAACTTGGCCAGGGCGATCATTTCCTTGGCGTGGGGGCGCCGCTCCTGGTCGTAGCTGTCGAGAATGCTCGCCGCGGCGCGTCCCTTGAGCACCCAGGCCAGCTTCCAGGACAGGTTGGCCACATCGCGCAGACCGGCCACCAGGCCCTGGCCGACAAAGGGCGGGGTGATATGGGCCGCATCACCCACCAGGAACACCCGGCCCTGCTGGAAGCGTTCGCAGCAGCGCGCGTGAAAGCGATACACCGCCTTGCGCTCCACCTTGAGTTCGTGGGCCGGTACCCAGCGCGAAAGCAACTCGGTGATGCGCTGGTCGCTCTCCATCTGTTCACGGGTTTCGCCGGCCTGCAGCATGAATTCCCAACGCTCCCGGCCGCCTGGCGCGGGCATATGCGGGGTAGGGCGGCGGTGGTCGCAGATAAACTCGACGTGGTCGATTGCCTGCTGCTCACGCTCGGCGACATCGACGATCAACCAGTCCTCGCTATACGTCTGGCCCTTGAAGTCCTGGCCGATCAGGCTGCGCACCCGCGAGCTGGCGCCATCGGCTCCCACCAGGTAACGCGCCTGTACCGAGTGCAGCTGGCCAGCGTCGTCCAGCAACTGCGCCTGCACGCCTTCGGCGTCTTGGGTAAATGTTTGCAGCGCATAACCGCCCAGGCTTTTTACGCAGGCAAAGCGCTGGTACTGGGCGCGCATGGCATGTTCGAGGTCAGGTTGGTAAAAGGTCACCAGCTTGGGATGGCCATCCAGGCTGCCACTGGTATTGGCGCGCCCGAACTGGCCGACGATGGGGCAGTGCATACGTACCTGCGGAATCACGATCTTGGCGAACGCCTGCTCGGCGAGGCCGGCCATTTGCAGAATACGCAGCGCCTCGTTGTCCAGCGCGATTGCGCGCGGCATCAGCAGCACCTCGTGCGCCTTGTCCACCACCAACGTGGAAATGCCGTGGCGCCCCAACAAGGCCGCCAAAGTCGCGCCCACCGGGCCATTACCCACTACCAGCACGTCTACCGCCGCCGGTAGCACATTTAAACCGTTGTTGCTCATGCCAGGCCCTTTTTTTGTCTGTTGTATTGGCTGTGGGCGGCGTACTGGTCGTGTACCGCTCACCTAAATTGAACACATGCGTTCAATTTAGGTGAACATTATCAGAATATTCTGTTGACCAAAATAGAACACGCATGTTCAATAAGTGCATTCGTAGTTCATTTGGAGTTTTCTGTGTATTCGCTCAATCCGGCGCAACGACGAATCCATCTGGCGGCCATGCGGCTGTTCGCCGAGAAGGGCGTAACCCAACTGAGCATCAGCGATCTGGCACAGGAGGCCGGTGTGGCACGCGGCACCATCTACAACAACGTCGACACCATGGAGCAACTGTTCGAGCAGATCGCTCGCCAGCTGAGCCAGGAAATGCACGAGCGGGTCAGTGCCAGCTTTGTCGGCCTGGACGACCCGGCCCAACGCTTGGCGCTGGGGGTGCGTTTTTTTATCCGCCGCACCCATGACGAGCCGCAGTGGGGCGCGTTTTTGAATCGTTTTGCCCTTAGCACCGGCTCATTGCGTGAGCTGTTCTACAGCCAGGCCACCGCCGATGTGCTCAAGGGCCTGAGCATGGGGCGCTACCGCTTTCGCCAGGAACAACTGGCCAGCGTGATCTCGCTGATCGCCGCCGCCACCCTGGGCGCCATGATGCTGGTGAGCGAAGGCATCAAGACCTGGCGTCAGGCCGGCAGTGACACGGTAGAGCTGTTGCTGGCTGCCCTGGGCCTGGCGCCGGAGCAGGCACTGGCGCTGGCGACCGCCGAGTTACC
This sequence comes from Pseudomonas sp., assembly GCA_039207785.1. Classification (GTDB taxonomy): domain Bacteria; phylum Pseudomonadota; class Gammaproteobacteria; order Pseudomonadales; family Pseudomonadaceae; genus Aquipseudomonas. Next base: position 3,287 of record JBCECW010000327.1, read on the forward strand.
GCCGTTGCCTGTGCTCGATTGAGCACAGGGCAGAAGATTTTCACGGAGAACAATAACAATGCAGCCATCGACCACCACCCCGCAGTTGGCCACCGCACAACCGGCACGCCATCCACAGCCACGGGTAAAAGCCCAGGCCCTGGCCCATCTGATTTTCCAGCGCCCGGACCTGGAGCTGGCCGAGCGCTTTCTTACTGACTTCGGTCTGTTGCCGGTCAGCCGCGAGGCTGATTGCCTGTACCTGCGCGGCACGGGGTCAGCGCCTTACTGCTACCGGGTGCAACGTGGTGCGGCTGGCTTTGTCGGCTTCGCCTTCAGCCTGGCCAGCCGCGAGGATCTGCTGCGTGTTGCGGCGCTGCCCGGGGCTTCGGTGATCGAACCCTTGCCGGGGCCTGGTGGCGGCGAGCGGGTACGTCTTCGCGATCCATCCGGCTTTGTCGTCGAGGCGGTGTATGGGCAACAACCCAGCGAACCCCTGATGCACCGCGCCGCGCTGGCCTGGAACCAGGTGGACAGCCTGCCGCGCATCAATGCGACCCAGCGACCACCGATTGCGCCACCGGAAATCGTGCGACTCGGCCATGTGGTGCTGGAGGTGGCGGACTACCAGGCCACCTGCGCCTGGTACAGCGAACACTTCGGCCTGATCCCCAGCGATGTACAGGTACTGCCCGATGGCTCGCCGGCGGTGGCGTTTATGCGCCTGGACCTGGGCACGACCCCGGCTGATCACCACACCCTGGCCCTGGCCCAGGGCTTTATGCCCTGTTACAGCCATAGCGCCTACGAAGTGGTGGATGCCGATGCGGTCGGCATGGGCCAGCGGGTATTGCAGGAGCGCGGCTGGAAGCATGCCTGGGGGATGGGCCGGCATATTCTCGGCAGCCAGATCTTCGATTACTGGCAAGACCCCTGGGGCGACAAGCACGAGCATTACTGCGATGGCGACCTGTTTACGGCAGAGCGGCCCACAGGAATTCACAGCATCAGCGCCGAGGCCATGGCGCAGTGGGGCCAGCGCATGCCCAAGAGCTTTACCAAGCCGGCGATGAACCTGAGCAAGCTGCGCGCGCTGATTCACAACCTGCGCCACAGCCCGGACCTGACCCTGCGCAAGCTGATCACCCTGGCGCGGCTGTTTGCCTAGGGCGGTGCCGACGCCGGCCCGCGTAGAACAAGAAACCACCTTGGCCGCTGCCATGCGGCCCCTTGCAGTATCAGGAGCCATCCATGTCTATCAATGTTGTGCGCTTGGACCATCAGAACGCGATTCGCTGGGGGGTTCTGCGACAGGACCGTATTTCGCTGATTCCCGGCAATTTCGCCACCACTGGCGACCTGGTTCGCCAGGTCAGTGTGGCGGACCTGGCCCAGGTACAAGGCAATGAGTTGGCCCTGGATGACGTTCGCCTGCTGGCGCCGATCACCCGCAACCAGCAGTTCGTGTGCCAGGGTGCCAACTACCGCCAGCATATGATCGAGTCGGGCATGGATCCGGATGCCAAGCACTACAACATGATCGTCACCAAGGCCGGCAGTTGTATCGTTGCCGCCGAGAGCGCGCTGATTAAACCTCGGGGTGTGCGTTATCTGGACTATGAGATCGAGCTGGGCCTGGTGCTCAAGCGTGATATCGACGCCAAGGTCGCGGTGACTGACAGCAACCTGCAGGAGTTCATTGCCGGCATCGTGATCGTTAACGACTACTCGGCTCGCGATATCCAGATTCCACAAATGCAGTTCTACAAGGGCAAGAGCTATCGCACCTTCGGCCCGGTGGGCCCGTACCTGTGCCTGCTGGAAGCCAAGGACATGGTCTACCTCAAGCAGCTGCAGCTGCGCCTGACGGTCAATGGCCAGGTGCGGCAGAACGACAGCACCGCCAACCTGGTGTTCGGCCCGGCGGAAACCCTCACCGAGCTGGCCATCTCGGCCGAAGACCGCGCGCCGAAGGT
>JBCECW010000328.1:0-1874 GCA_039207785.1 Pseudomonas sp.
AGCACCACCAGGCCGATACTCGGGTCGTTAAGCAGCAGTTTGGCTTGCGCCCAGGCGGCCTGGGCCTTGTCGATATCGCGCTGGCGGTCCTGGGTGTCCCAGGTGTAGCCCTCGCCCATCACGTGGTAGCTGACTTCCTCGGGGAAGCGACGGAAGAATTTTTCCTCGCCGGTGCTGGCGGCGCCCTTGATAAATTGCACCACGCCTACCTTCATGCCATGGCCTAGTGCGCGGGCGACCATGCCAAAGGCCGAGCTGCTTTTGCCCTTGCCATTGCCGGTGTGCACCAGCAGGAGGCCGTATTCGTCCTGGGCATTGGCGATCTTTTCGTCGATCAGGGCTTTTTTGCGGGCCATACGCGCTTTATGGCGGGCGTCGCGCTCTGCGGATTCGCTCATTGCTTACCTCAGCTCAGTGGTCCAAACCGTTGAAAACGTGGCGAGCGACGGATAGGCAAGGCAAAAACAGGCGAACAAGCGGAGTTGGCTGTAGCCAATGAGCATTGTGAGTCTGTTTTTAACGCCGCCTAGCCGAGCGCAGTAGTTTTCAGCGGTTTGGTTGAGGCTAGCGGAGAATCACGGACGCAGAAGGATCAACGAGCCCCCCGACGCCAGACAAAGCCCTCCGCAATGCCATGGAACTGCGACAGGCCGGTCTCCGGGCTGATGAGCGTCAGTGCTCAATCACCGTTGCGGGGGCAGCGTCGGAATTGAGCCAAATCGCGTTAACGCGTCGCGAGCGAAGGGTTGGCAAGGCGAAAGCAGATGAGTAAGCGCAGTTGGCTATAGCCAATGAGCATTGCGAATCTGTTTTCAACGCAGCCAAACCGAGCGCAGTAGCGTTAACGTGATTTGGGACCGACTTCCCAGTTTCACCCTGTTAAGGGCACCTGAAGCAGGGCGCGAGGTTAGAGGGTTGGGGGTTGAGCGTCAAATCGGCAGCGAGCGGCAAAGCTTTATAGGGGAATACCCTTAGAGCCCCCCTAGGGGTAGCCCCGATTTTTCCACCCTGTGGCCATCCTTAAAATTCGCCGGACTTGAACCTGTCCGGGACCTCGCCTGTGTTGGCCTACTGCACCCTTTACCTTGGAATTGTCATCAGCCTGGTCGGCCTTTGGCTAGGCCTGCCCTGGCTGGCAGGCGCCGGCGTGGCACTGAGCGCCGTTGCCGGCCTGTTGCTGCGCCCCCGCCCAGCCGTGGTGGTGGCGCCGGCCACTGTGGTCGAAGCGCCGCGCGCGCTGGATAGCCAGCCGCTGCTCGATGCCGTGCTGCCAACCTGGAACGATAACCTTGGCCAGGTGCGGCAATTGCTCGGCAGCAATGTCGGCGCCCTGTTCGAGCGTTTTGCCAGCCTGGCCGAGCGCTTGCAGCAAACCCTTGGCCGTTCCGAAAGCGTGCTGGGCAACAACGGTATCGGCGACAGCCTGCGCGCGGCCAATTCGCGCCTGGATGAAGTGACCAGCGCCTTCCACGCCGCCAGCGACAACCGCCAACAGCTGCTGGCCACCGTCGGCCACCTCAATAGCTACGCCAGCGAATTGCAGAGCATGTCCAAGCATGTGCAGGACATCGCCAGCCAGACCAACCTGCTGGCCCTGAACGCGGCCATCGAAGCGGCGCGGGCCGGCGACTATGGCCGCGGCTTTTCCGTAGTGGCCGACGAGGTGCGCAAGCTCTCCAGCCTGTCGGCCGAGACTGGCCAGCGCATGGTGGAAAAGGTCGGCGAGATCAACAGGGCGATCCAGTCCACGGTCGGCGCTGCCGATCAGCTGTCGGCCAGCGAGGAAAACAACCTGCGCTACCTCGACCAGGTGGCCGGCGAAATCATGCAGGGCCTGTCGGCCAACCTCGATGAATTGACCAGCAGCTCGCTGG
>JBCECW010000328.1:1884-4036 GCA_039207785.1 Pseudomonas sp.
ACCTGCAACAGGACACCCGCGTTACCCAGGGCGATATCCAGGAAATCATCGTCAGCCTGCAGTTTCAGGACCGCAGCGACCAGATGCTCGACCACTTGCAAAGCGATGTGCAACGCCTGCACAGCGCCCTGCAAAGCCAGGACCCGATCCTTGGCGACCCGCAGCGCTGGCTGGCCGAACTGCGCCGCCAGTTCACCACCGATGAAGAGCGCGGCGGCCGCCGCAGTGCCGGCACGCGCGCCAAGCAGGACGACATCACCTTTTTCTGATTGCCCTTTTCACCCCTTGCCCGGAGCCCCTGCCCCATGGCCAAAACCATACTGATCGTTGATGACTCTTCGTCCATGCGCCAACTGGTGAAGATGACCCTCACCGGTGCCGGCCACCAGGTGATCGAGGCCGTGGATGGCCGCGATGCGCTGGCCAAGCTGACCGGGCAGAAGGTCAATCTGATCATCAGTGACGTCAATATGCCCAACCTCGATGGCATCGGCCTGGTCAAGGCCCTCAAGGCGCGCCCGGAATACAAGTTCACGCCCATCGTCATGCTGACCACCGAAAGCGAGGCCAGCAAAAAAGCCGAGGGCCAGGCCGCTGGCGCTCGCGCCTGGATCGTCAAACCCTTCCAGCCGGCGCAGTTGCTGTCGGCCGTCGACAAGCTGGTGAGCTGAGATGTTTCAACTCAGCCACCCTACCCCCGGCCAACTGGCCATGGCCGGCAGCCTGACCATCTATGAGGTCAGCCAGGCCCATCACGAGCTGGCCGCCCTGCTGCATAGCGAAAGCCAGGTGGGCGCCTGGCGCCTGGACCTGAGCGCCGTGGAAGAACTCGACACCGCCGGCGTGCAGCTGCTGCTGTCGTTGCACAAATCGTTGTTGCAGCTGGGCATCGTGCTGGAAACCTGCAACCCGGCCGCCGCCGTGCGCGAGCTGCTGGAACTGCTGCGCCTGACCCATTTGCTGCCCACCCCGGCAGCCCAGGCCTGAGGCCCCCGCCATGCTCAACGGCGAACAATGGACCCAGCTGCTGCTGGGCTTTATCGAGGAAGCCAGCGAGCTGACCCAGCAGGCCGAGGAATACCTGTTGCAGCTGGACCAGTCGCCCACCGACGAAGCGGCCCTGAGCGGCCTGTTCCGCGCCATGCATACCATCAAGGGCTCGGCCGGGCTGTTTTCCCTGACGCCCCTGGTGAGCTTTACCCATCACCTGGAAAACCTGCTGATGGCGGTGCGCGATGGCCATGGCAGCTTGAACGCACCGTTGATCTCGGTGCTGCTGCGCTGCCTGGATGAAGTGGCGTCGATGGTGGCCCTGATCGACCCGCAGACCGGCGAATTGCCGGTGGACGAGCAGCACCAGGCGCAATTGCTCGCCACCCTCGCCCAGCATGCCGGCGGCGTGCCGGACGCCGCGCCATTGGCCGTGGCGGACACACCCAGCGCCCCGGCCGCCAGCCTTGGCAGTGGCGGTGCCTGGCATATTTCCCTGCGTTTTCACGCCGACCTGCTGCGCAATGGCTTCGACCCGGCAGCGTTTGTGCGCTACCTCGCTCGCCTGGGTGAGATCAGCCACCTGGCGCTGATCGATGACACCCTGCCCGCTCTCGCCGAGCTGGAGCCGGAAGCCTGCTACCTGGGCCTGGAAATCGACCTGCAGAGCGCAGCCAGCAAAACCGAGATCGAGGACGTCTTCGAATTTATCCGCGACTTTTGCACCCTGCATATCCTGCCGCCGGACAGCGCCCTGGACGACTACCTCAAACTGCTCCAGCAACTGCCGGAAAGCGATGCGCGGATTGGCCAGATCCTGGTCAGCGCCGGCCTGCTGACCGAAAACGAACTGCAAGCCGGGCTTAACCAACAGGCCGCCAGCGCGGCCAAGCCAGCGCTGGGCGAAGTGCTGGTCAGCCAGGGCGTGGTAGCGCCCAAGGCGGTGGACGCGGCGCTGGCCAAGCAGAAGGCCTCGCGGGAAAAACGCGTGAACGACAGCCCCATCCGCGTGGCCGCGCACAAGCTCGACGAGCTGCATCAGCGGCACCGGATTCATGAAGTGGATCCCGATGAAGCGCTCGGGGCGGTCCGTCGCAGCGGCGAGCCGCGTGATCGAGATCGACGAGGTGTTCGAAGCGAGCATGGTTTCGGGCCGCAGGTG
>JBCECW010000328.1:4046-5237 GCA_039207785.1 Pseudomonas sp.
GATCAACCTGGTGGGCGAACTGGTGATCAGCGCCGCCGGCGCACAGTTGCAGGCGCAAAAGCATGGCAATGCGCTGTGCGTGGAAAGCACGCAGACGGTCAACCAGCACGTGGAGCAGATTCGCGAGGCGGCGCTGAAAATGCGCATGATCGAAATCGGCGACACCTTCAATCGCTTCCACCGCGTGGTGCGCGATGTCAGCCAGCAACTGGGCAAAGACATTCGCCTGGATATCCGTGGCGCCGATACCGAGCTGGATAAATCGGTGATCGACCAGTTGGCCGACCCGCTGACCCACCTGGTACGCAATGCCATCGACCACGGCATCGAAAACGCCGAGCAACGCGCCGCCGCCGGCAAGCCGGCCCAGGGCCTGCTGCGCCTGAATGCCTACCACGAGTCGGGCATGATCGTGATCGAGGTCAGCGACGATGGCCATGGCCTGAACACCCCGCGTATCCGCGACAAAGCCATTGCCCGCGGACTGATCGACGCCCAGGCCAATTTGAGCGAACACGATATCCAGCGGCTGATTTTCGCCGCCGGGTTTTCCACCGCCGACGCGGTGTCCGACCTCTCGGGCCGTGGCGTGGGCATGGACGTGGTGCGCAGCGCCATCGACGCCTTGCGCGGCAGCATCGATATCGACTCGGTGCAGGGCCAGGGCACCACCTTTCGCATTCGCCTACCACTGACCCTGGCGATCATCGACGGCTTTCTGGTCAGCCTGGGTGATGAGCATCTTGTCGTGCCCCTGGACCTGGTGACCGAATGCCTGGAGCTGGACGCCAGCCAGCTGGCCCATTGCACCTACGGCTATATCGAACTGCGTGGCAAACCCCTGCCCTGCATCGACCTGGCCGCGCACTTCGGTTTGCCTGCCAGCACCACCGCCCGGCGCAATATCGTGGTGGTCAATTTCGGCCGCCAGCAGGCCGGGCTGATCGTCGACCACCTGCACGGCGAACTGCAAACCGTGATCAAGCCGCTAGGCCTGCTGTTCCAGCATCTGCAAGGCATCAGCGGCTCCACCATCCTGGGGTCCGGGCAGATCGCCCTGATCCTGGATATCGCCAACCTGTTTAGCACCCTGCACAGCGTCGAGGCCGACTCGCGCTCTATGCCACCACGAGCGGACCTCACCGGCTCCCAGGAGACCCACCATGCACGCAATCCGTAACCTGAAGATCG